>JAHAZA010000111.1 GCA_018385415.1 Treponema sp.
GAATAAAGGTGTCTATGACGCAGCCTCTTTTATATTTTAATAAATAAATTATTTAAGTTTATTAAAGATTTCTTCGTAGACTTCTTTTTTATTGTAGTTTACATCGTAGATACATGCATTTCCGTAGTTAGGGAAGGTTGCAGGAACCCAGCTTGTTCTGTCATACATTCCCCATACAATGTAGCTCTTAACATTTGGTTCAGTAAGTGCAATGTCCAGTAATGTTGTATAAATATATTTCTGCATTTCGATTTCTGCAGGGTCATTGAACTTACTTGCAGGTATTCTTACGTCGATTTCACTGAATGAAATATCAATTCCAAGCTCAGCATAGCGGCGGATGTTTGCACGAATCTTATCTGGTTCAAAAGGAAGATCTGTTGCAAGGTGGAGCTGCATACCAACACCATCAATAGGAACACCTTCTTCTTTAAGTTTTTTTACAAAGTTGTACATTGCATCAGCTTTTGGATGACCAACACATTCGTTGTTGAATTCATTAAGGTAAAGCTTTGCATCAGGATCTTGAGCTCTTGCTACTGTAAGTGCATGTGCAAGATATTCTTCACCCATGAGCTTATACCAGATGTTTTCTCTGAAACTTCCGTTTTCTTCGAACATTTCATTTACAACGTCGTAAACTTTAATGCGTCCTTTGTAACGCTGCATAACAGTTGTAATATGCTCATCCATCATTTTTTCTGCATCTTCCTTTGTTTTCATGTTGTAAAGGAAGTTCGAATTCTGCTGATGCCAGAATAAAGTATGCCATTTTACATCAATGTTATTCTCTTCTGCAAATTTAAGAGCATTGTCAATGTCGCTCCAGTTCCAGAATTTTGCATTTGGACGAAGGTTTGCCCATTTCATAATGTTTTCAGCAACAATAATGTTTGAGAATTCTTTGATGCGTTCCTGACCTTCAGGATCATAAACATCACTTGCAAATGCAGTTCCGATTTTGAGATCTTTCTTTGTTGCACGTTTTGCAATTGTATCTTTTCCACAGCTTGAGAGGGCAAAGATTGATGCAATAAGTGTAATTGCAATAATTATTTTTTTCATAAAATCCTCTGGTTTGTCATGTGTCTGATTATCTTGAAATAAACTATGGCCTTTCAAAATGTGCAGGTGATGAAAGAGAATGTTTCAATAACATCAGGTATGACTAAGTGTATTAATTCATTATAAACCATTAATCAAGAAATGTGAAATTAATTTATATAATTAAAGCTTCTAGTGGCAGATTTTTTATTTTTCGAATACAATTTTTATATGAGCAAAAACTTTCCAAAATTGAAAATTCCAATTAGCCTTCAGATATCAATCTTTCTTGTAATTATTGCATTTATTCCTGTTATAGTAATGATGGCTTTGAATACTTACGAAAAGCAGCAGCTGGAATTATTCGAGAGCCTGAATGTTCAGCAGGGACGAATTGTTGCTTCATCCCTTAATTCCTTTGGAATGACAGAAGAAAATGCCAGATTAATAATTAAAAATCTTAACGGGCAGAACGTCAGCCGTATCAGAGTTCTTGATAGCGAAGGAAAACTTATGGCTGATTCTGCACGGCTTGCTCCTAAAAAAGATGAGATTTCAGAATCCAGTTCAGTTTCAAGAGAGGGCGAAGTTGCTTTAAGTGAAAGTGAAAGTGAAAAACCGAAAGTTGAAGCACAGAAAACTTTTATTTACCGCCTGTTTTCTTTGCCGATTCGTGTTTACAGAAAATTATTGCGCCGTCCAACTTTGTATGCAACAGCAGATTTTTATAACGAAAAAACAGTGTACGATGGAGAAGAAATTCAAACAGCGTTAAAGGGAAGTTACGGTGCTGTAACAAGGTTTTCAAGTGGAGATCAGCCAGGTGTTACATTGTATTCTGCAATTCCTGTAATAAATAATGAAAGTAATATAACTGGTGTTGTTCTTGTAAGCAGATCAACATACAGAATTCTTCGGAATCTGTATGAATTGAGAAGAGATCTGGCGCTTGTATTTTTAAAGTCATTGATTGCAGTTTTTGTTATTGCAATATTTTTTGCATTTAGAATAAGTGTTCCGTTAAAAAGACTTTCTAAAGAAACGACTGATTGTGCAGATAAAAAGGGCAGAATATTTTTTACAAAATTTACAGGTAGAAAACGATTGGATGAAGTAGGAGAGCTTTCAAGATCTTTTTCAAGTTTGATAGAAAGACTTAATAAACGAATCCAGTTCAGTCAGGCATTTTCTTCTGACATCTCTCATGAGTTTAAAAATCCCCTTACTGCAATCCGTTCTTCTGCAGAACTGCTTGGAGATAATGATCTTGCAGATGAAGATCGCAAAGAACTTAGTAATGCAATCATTGATGAGGTAAATCACCTTCAAATGCTTTTGACAGGCGTAAGAAATATTTCAAAAATTGATGCTGGTGAAGAATTAAATGCTGATCCGATTGCTGTAATACCATTTTTGAAAAATGTAATATCACGGGTTGAAAAAAAATATGACAGTAAAGAGCTTTGTATAACCCTCTCTGATTCCTTACCAGAAGATGCATCAATAACAATTCCCGAAGATTATTTTGATCGCGTTGCCGAAAATTTAATCGATAACGCTGCAAGTTTTGGAACTAAAGTGCTGGTTACTCCAGAATTCAGTGAGAATAGTTTTGTTCTTACTGTTGAAGATAATGGTAAAGGAATTAATCCTGATGCGTTTGAAAAAATATTCAACAGGTTTTATTCAGAACGTGATGAGAATCAAAAATCAAATCATACAGGGCTCGGCCTTTCTACAGTTAAAGCAATTACGGATGCTCTTGAAGGTGATGTTTCTGTCAGTAACAGTGAATTTCTTAAAGGTGCAAAATTTTCGGTGAAAATTTATGATGTAAAATAACACAATTTCGCCATAATTTTGACACAATTCCTTCATAGAATCTCCTTAACAGAAAAGAAAAAATATTTCTGTTAAGGAGATTTTTTATTATGAAAAAAACAGGATCTATTGTCCTTAAAATGGTTTTTATCGGAGTGGTGGTTTTAGTTCTAGTGATTGCAGATGTTATAATCGGTGCAAAGGTTAAAGAACGTGATGCTTATCGCCAGCAGGCTGTATCAAGTATTTATGATGCAGCTGGTGGAAGCTTTGTCATTAAAAATGTTGAACTTATAGTTCCTTATGTTCATCATGTTCGGAAAACAAATTCCAACGGGCATAAATATGTTGAAAATGAGAATGGAGAATATTCTATTCAGACAAAGACACTTAATGTTAACGCTGATGTTGTAAGTGAGATTCGTAATGTAGGAATTTACAAAGCACCGGTGTATTCTGGTAAAGTAAAAATTGATGGAGAATTCCTCTGTAATTTAAAAAATGATACTGACTACACATATAACTTTAAGAAAGCAAGAATAGGAATAGTATTAAAGGATTCATCACTTATCGAAATTCCTGTTTATACAATCAATGGTGTTACAAAAGAAACTGAATTTGGAAGTGACTATGTTGTAATTGAAGAAAATACTGACAAGTACAGAGTGTCAAGAGTTCCATCGTTGAATTCTGAGTTTGCATGTGTAGAAGGAACAAATACTTTCAGTACTGAATTAAATATTCGTGGTGCAAACAGTTTTCGAGTTTATGTTAATGGAAATCAGACTCGTGTAAATGTTAAATCTGATTGGCCAAGTCCAGGTTTTACTTCTTATGATTATCTTCCTGTAAAAAGAGAAATTTCTGATAAAGGATTTACTGCAGAATGGTTTGTTCCTTTCTCGGCTGGTGATGGCGAAAAAATAATTGGGTTTGAATACAAGCAGCCGGTTGAAGTTTATAAAATGTTGAATCGTGCTGTAACTTATGGATTCCTGTTTATTATCGTTCCATTTATTGTTTTATTTCTTTATGAATTGTTTATGAAAATTCAGCTTCATGTAATGCATTATCTTTTATGTGGTGCTGCAAGTATCGTGTTCTTCCTTCTGCTTTTAAGTGTTTCAGAACATATTTCATTTGGTGCTGCTTACCTTGTTTCGTCGTGTGCCAGCGGTCTTCTTACTTCAAGTTATGTTGCAGCAATTACAAAGCAGTTTAAGACAGGAATTGGTATGAGCGGGGTATTCCTTCTTCTTTACGGATATCTTTTCTTCTCGTTAAAGTCAGAGGATTATTCACTTCTTATCGGTTCGATTTTTGTATTTATAATTATTGCTGCCCTTATGTTCTTTACAAGAAAGATTGACTGGAATAATCTGGGAAAAAATAACTTGAAATCCCAGGAAGAAACTGAGTAAAATCAAATTATGATTGCACTTGTTGATGACGAAAAAAATGTCCGTATGACAATTAAGACAGCCTTAAAAAAGGAAGGCTTTGAAATCTGTGAGTTTTCCAACGGACAGGAAATATATGATGCACTCCATAAAGGTTTAAATCCGGATCTGATCGTAATGGATATTATGATGCCGGTGCTGGATGGTATCGGGGCTTTAAGAAAATTCCGTGAAGAAGGAATAAAAACGCCCGTAATGTTTTTAACAAGTCGTGATGAAGAATTTGATAAGGTTCTGGGATTGGAACTTGGAGCTGATGATTATCTGTGTAAACCTTTTTCAATGCGTGAGCTTGTTGCAAGAATACATGTTATTTTGAGAAGATTCAGCTCTTTCTATTCTGATTCCAGAAATGGTACTAATGGTAGTGAAGATAAGCTTTGCTGCCATGGCCTTGAATTAAATCTTGCTTCATATACTGCAGCTATTGATGGAAGTGCAATAGAATTGACTGTGACTGAGTTCAGGTTGCTTGAAGCCTTCCTTAAAAATCAAAATGTAGTTTTATCAAGGGAACAGTTGATACAGATTTGTTATCCTGAAGATACATACTTAAATGACAGAGCCATTGACTGTCATATAAAAAGACTTCGAAAAAAACTTTCTGTAAAGAAAAGTTTTGAAGAGAAGATTTCTACAGTATATGGAGCAGGTTATAAGTGGGGCTAAACTGGAGCCTTTAATTTGTCCTTAAAAAATATTGTTGCAAAGCTTTTGCAGACTATAAAAAATTATTTCAAAACAATCTTTCATTTTAGATCAACATACATTCTGCTTTTTCCTAACGCACCTTATATGCTTACTGATTTAATTCATCTTCGAGTACCCCAGTTCAGAAATGCGCCACTCTGGTATGATCTTATTATGCTTTTAACATTTGGATTTGCAGGTTTATATTATGGTTTTATAAGCCTCCAGATGATAGAAGAAAAAATCAGTACTGTTTTTAACAGCAGGTTTTCGAAATGGATCAGTATTGGCTTTATATATATTTCCTGCTTTGGAATTTATCTTGGTCGCTTTTTAAGATTCAACAGCTGGGATTTGTTTGGGAATTTTTCAGGACTGATGAAGAGTGTTTTATGCAGGGTAGTCATGCCTGTTGATTACTGGAGAACATGGGGATTTACGATTCTTGCCGGTACTTTACTGAATGTAGTGTATGTAATGATGAAAGGTGATGAAACTAAAATTGAAAAAAAATAAAGAAAAGTGAACATCATAAAATTGTTTCCAATTATATGATGTTCACTTCAATAAAAAATGTGATTACATTTTTTATTAAAGTACTATTTTCTGTCTTAAAACAGAAACGTCAGTATCAAATGAAATTCCTTTTTCTAAACCTGATTTAATAACATCAAAGGTATATTTATCTTCTGGGTAAAGAATAACAACTGATTCGTCTCCACCATTTAAGAAGTTGGTTTCACCAAATTCTGTATAACGGGTTGCACCGATTGAAATCATAATCTGTTCAGGACAGCCTGCTTCGTTCAAATAAGAATTAATGTTCTCTGCTGGACCTTCATCTTTCTGGCCGTTAAGTTTTTCAATCATCCATTCATTTAATTTTTCATACATATAACTGTAATCTCTAACTGCACTGTCTTCGCCGTAAGTAAATACTTCGTTACCGCGAATCATAAAACTTGCAATTCTGTATCGGTTAAGAATACCTTCTGCATCAAAACGGTCTATGCTAATCAGCTGTGAAGAAAAGCCTTTTGAACTTTCGCCCCAGTTTTTTTTCTGACTGATTTTTTTTGCGCCTTCTTTTCTGATGGAACAGTCGTTAGATGCTCCAAAGAATAAAGGTGAAAGTTTTTCAACCTTGCCGTCATTCCACTTTACATCAAAGATGATGGCGCATTCTGGTTCCAGCTGGATTTTCTGTTCGCCAGCAGGGTAAATGATTTTATTTTCATCAAAAGGAAATTTGGAAAGAAATGCAGGAGTAACCTGATTCTTGCATTCCTTGTCCGAACTCTGCTTAAATGGAATATATGTAGGGAACATTGCTTTAGGTGCAATTGCTTCTTTTGTTTTTACGTTTACAAAATCTGATGCTTCGCCGGCCTGTTCCAGGTGGCCTGTAAAATTTCCTGCAACTCCGAAAGTTGCCATTTTTGTTAAGTCAAACTTCATAAGTTTACTATACCGCATTTTTGTAAATTGACAAATCCCCTGATGCCTTGTAAACTAACAACAGGTAGTTTAAATTCCATGCCACGCCCTTTAATTAATCAGGAAAAAATTATAGAAGCCGCATTGTTTTGTGCCTTTGATAAGGGTATGGGAGAAACATCCCTTAATGATATTTCTAACTATCTTTCCATAAAGAAAGCCAGTTTATATAATCACTTTGCAAGTAAAGAAGATATGCTTAAGGCAATCTATACTTACTGCTCTGATTTTTATAAAAAGGTGAACCTCATTTCAGATGAAGAACTTTCTAAAACCAGCAGCACTCAGCCTGAAAAACTTTTTAAAAGCTGCTGTGTTAATTTCATAAAAAAGCATGAAGTTGATCCTTTGTCTCAGATTTATACTTTTATCAGTTCTGAAAAGTACTTTACAAAAGATGTTCTTGATATTTACTGCTCCCAGTTAGAAAAACTTGAAAATCAGGCATTCCTTTTTTTTAAGTTTGTAAATAAAAACTCTTCCATAGATAATGCTGCTATTAAAAAAGAAGCACGATACTTTTGTATGGGATTAATAAGCTTTCTCGACCGCTACATAGCAGTTCGAAAAGAAACTATCCGCCAGAATCCGGAAAGTGGTGTAGGTGCCCTTTTTGCTCTTCCTAGTGATGATAAGATGATTTCCGAAGTGTCAAAATTTGCTGAATCAACTGTTCAGAAGTTTTTGGCGTAGTACTAAATTTACTCTTAAAACGCATCAAAAAAACTTCAAAAAAATTCAAAATAAGTCTTGCCCAAAAGGGTACAATGGGATACTCTCACCTATGCAGTCCTTATGGTCTGTAACGACATGATGAAGAAGCACCTGCAGTTTGCAGGCGGTTCGGCTATTTGTTTAACCCACTCGTAATGGAGAAAGTAGATGGTTCAGAAAGACACTGAAATCACCAATCAGTATTACATTACCAGACAGGATTCCACAGAGTCTAATGCCCGTAGCTACCCTAGAAAATTCCCTTTTGCACTTGCAAAAGCACAGGGTTCTTGGATTGAAGATGTCGAAGGGAACAAATATCTGGATTTTTTGTGCGGAGCTGGAACTCTCGCACTTGGCCACAATGATCCTGAAGTAAATCAGGCCATGGTGGATATGCTTACCGGTAATTTACCGTTGCACACATTGGATCTTACAACACCTACAAAAGATAAGTTCGTGCATACATTGCTCAACCTTCTTCCAGGTGAACTTAAGAATAATGCTAAGATTCAGTTCTGTAGTCCTAGTGGAACAGATGCAGTTGACGCAGCTTTAAAGCTTTGTAAGACAGCAACTGGGCGCAGTTCAATCATCGCATTCGGTGGTGCTTATCATGGAATGGGCCACGGGGCTCTTGCATTGACAGGAAATCTTAACGCTAAGAACAAAGTTAATGATTTAATGCCAAATGTGCACTTTATGCCATATCCTTACTCTTACCGCTGTCCATTTGGACTTGGTGGAGATGCAGGAACTGACGCAGCTTGTGCATACTTTGAACGCATGCTTAAAGATCCTGAATGCGGAATCACAAAGCCAGCAGCAGTAATCCTTGAACCAATTCAGGGAGAAGGAGGTGTAATTCCTGCACCTGTAAAATTCCTTCAGACTGTAAGACGTGTAACTAAAGAATTGGACATTCCTATGATCGTTGACGAAATCCAGTGTGGTATCGGACGTTCAGGAAAGTTCTTTGCATTCGAATATGCAGATATCGTTCCAGATGTAATTCTTTCGTCAAAGGCAATTGGCGGAAGTCAGCCAATGTCTGTAGTTATTTACAACAAAAAGCTTGATGTATGGGGACCTGGTGCTCATGCCGGAACATTCCGCGGAAACCAGCTCGCTATGGCAGCAGGAACTGTTGTAATGAATAGAGTATCTGATCCAGCTTTCCTTGCAGAAGTAGTTGAAAAAGGCGAAATTTTTGCAAAGAGAATGGAAGAAATAAAATCTAAGGTTTCTATCATTGGTGACCTTCGTGGTAAAGGCTTGATGCGTGGTATTGAATTTATCAATCCAAAAGCAGAAGCTGACCAGCTTGGTGCAAAACCTGCCAGTGGAGAAATCGCAGCATTAGTTCAGAAACGCTGTTTCGAAAACAAGCTTGTTATGGAAAAAGGCGGTCGTAACGGAGCTGTAATGAGATGTCTCTGTGCATTAAACGTAAGCAAGGAAGATCTTAACAAAGCCCTTGATATTATTGAAAAGGTTATTATTGAGGTTGACCTTGAACAAAAATAAAGTTTTTATCACCAACGATAAAGGTACTCTGGAAGAATATGAATCAATTATTCAGAAAACTTCCAGAGCTATCACAGAAGCTTTTACAAATGACAGGGCCTACACAGGTCCTGTTCCCTTTGATTTAAAAAGACTGGTCGATGTTCCAATGCTCCCAGAAAAGGGCATTGGCTTTGACGGTGCTCTCGAACAGACTAAAAAGCTTGTACTCCCAAATTTTGTAAGAACAAGTTCTACAGACTATATGGCACACCTTCACAGTGCAACTCTCTTAGAAACTATAGCTGCAGAATTAATCATTTCTACCTTCAATCAGTCAATGGACAGCTGGGACCAGTCTCCTGTAGCAACCGAAATCGAAGTTCAGGTTGTAAAGCAGCTTTGTAAGCTCTACGGTTATGACTCAAATTCTGATGGTGTATTTACCAGTGGTGGTTCTCAGTCCAATACAACAGGAATTTTTCTTGCCCGGGACTGGTTCTGTAACAAAAAATTAAATTACGACGTAAAAAAGCTTGGACTTCCTGAAAACTACAGAAAGTTCAGATTATATACTTCTGAGATTTCTCACTTCTCAATGGAAAAAAGTGCCCACATGCTAGGGCTTGGATATGATTCCGTTGTAAAAGTTCCTGTTGATGACAGAATGAAGATGGATATGAATGCCCTTAAGTCTTTGATTGAAAAAGACAAGAAAGACGGTAACCTTCCATTCTGTGTTGTTGCAACAGTAGGAACAACTGACTACGGTTCAATTGATCCTATAAACGAAATCGCAGAAATCTGTAAAGCAAACGGAATGTGGTTCCACTGTGATGCAGCTTACGGAAGCGGCGCTGTTATGTCTGATAAATACAGATGTCGTATTGCGGGACTGGAAAAAGCAGATTCAATTACTGTGGACTTCCACAAAATGTTCATGATGCCAATCAGCTGCAGTTGTTCACTTATAAAAGATGCATCAAACTTTGATCCCTTTGAACTTCATGCTGATTACTTAAACCGGGAAGAAGATGAAGAAGACGGTTATACTAACCTTGTAAGTAAATCAATGCAGACAACACGCCGCTTTGATGCACTTAAAGTATGGCTTTCTTTCCAGTGTCGCGGAAAAGACGGCTGGAATGAACTTATCGATACTTGTGTAGAAAACGCAAAGTACGTTTATGAAAGCCTTGGTAAGCGCACAGGCTTTGCAAGAACCTGCGAACCAGAACTTAGTTCCATCGTATTCAGACTGTACGATGAAAAACTTTCTGACGAAGAAAACGACGAAGTAAACAAAAAGGTTCGCCGTGCTCTCATTCATCAGGAAGGTGTTGTAATCGGACAGACAGTTTACAACGGTCGCGTTCATTTGAAATTCACACTTATAAATCCGCTTACATGTCATGAAAAACTTGATGGACTTCTAGATTTAATCAAGTCTCTTGCAAAGTAGATTACGGATTTTTATATATACTAAATAAAATAAAATTGTTATAATTAATTCTATGGCTAAAACATTCGTATTTGTAAATCAGAAGGGTGGTGTTGGTAAAACAACTTCTGCAATTAATATTGGTGCATATATCGCTCTTGCTGGTAAAAAAGTTCTTCTCGTAGATTTCGACTCACAAGGAAATATGTCCAGCGGTGTAGGTGTTTCGTTGGATAAGCCTACTGTTTACGAATTGATCGCTGGTGATGTAGAAGCAGAAAAAGCTGTTAAGCATACTATGATTAAATCCCTTGATGTAATTTCTGCATCTCTTGATTTGTCTGGTGCTGCAATTGAACTTGTTGAGCAGGAACGTCGTGAGTACTTCCTGAAAGAAGCTCTTGAACCTTTAAAATCAAAGTACGACTATATTTTAATTGACTGTCCGCCATCGTTAGGTATCTTAACATTGAATGGACTTGTAGCTGCTGATGAAGTTTTGGTTCCTATGCAGTGTGAATATTTCGCTCTTGAAGGAATTACACTCTTACTTCAGGGTGTTCAGAAAGTTCAGAAAACACATAATCCTGATCTTGTTATCGGCGGAATTTTCTTTACAATGTACGATTCAAGAACACGCCTTGCACAGGATGTTGTTCTTCAGGTTAAATCTTACTTTAAGGATATTGTATTCAATACAATTATTCCTCGTAATATTCGTTTGTCAGAAGCACCTTCTCATGGACTTCCTATCTGTAAATACGACCCAGAATGTGCCGGTGCAAAAAGTTATGAAAAACTTGCGCAAGAGGTGATTGCTCGTGGCTAAAAAAGGATTAGGGCGCGGACTTGATGCTTTGATGGGGTCTGCTCCAGTTGAGACTAAAAAGACTGTAAAGGAAACAAAGGCAGATAAAGCAGACAGCACAGAAAAGAAAACTTCTTTAAAATCAAAGTCATCTTCAACTGCAGCTGTTTCTTTGCCAGAAGGTATTGATTCTGATGCCAATGGAACACTTTGGGTTGATCCCAAAAGATTAAAACCAAATCCACATCAGCCTCGTACAACTTTCTCGGAAGAACAGTTGAATGAACTTGCAGATTCAATCCGTGAACATGGTGTTTTGCAGCCTGTTACAATCGAAGATGCTGGTGAAGGATCTTTCTACATTATCGCTGGTGAACGACGTACTCGCGCATCATTAATAGTTGGACTTGAAAAAATTCCTGTACAGCTTAAAAAATATTCCGACGAAAAAAAACTTGAAATTGCCCTTATCGAAAATATTCAGCGTGCAGATTTGAATGCAATAGAAGAAGCTCAGGCATATTACAAGCTGATGGAATTAAGCGGATTAACTCAGGATGATGTTGCAAAGAGAGTTGGTAAACAGCGTTCTACAGTTGCTAATGCATTGAGACTTTTGAAGCTTCCTGAGGATATGCAGGATTCTTTGACAAACGGTCAGATTTCTGCGGGGCATGCCCGTGCAATTCTTTCTGTAGACAGCCCTGCAAACCAGAGAACTTTATTCGGAAAAATCGTAGGTGAGACTCTTTCTGTTCGTAAAGCAGAGGAACTTGCAAAAAGCTTGAATGAAGGTCGTGTTGTAAAACCACAGAAGCCTGTTTCTGGTAATGAAGATAATCGCGATCCAGATATTATTGCGCTTGAGCAGAAATTCATTAATGCACTGGGAACAAAAGTTTCGCTTAAAGGAAACTTAAATCGTGGATCACTTGTGATAGATTTCTTTAGTCGTTCTGATCTTGATAGAATCTACGACATTCTTATTAAAGAGTAGAATTACAAATACTTTTGGACAAAGCACTTTGCAGAAAACTCCTGTAAAGTGTTTTTTTTGTTCAAAATATCCAATTATGAACTTCACTCTAAACTTTTTCTTAGTTTCTGCCGATAATATAAGCGGTCGACTATGTTTAAATGGTAAAATTTGACTAATAATAACAAATTCGTACTATTTTATAGTTGCAGATTTTAGAGAAAATGGATAAATTCGGAATTTTGCTGTATACTTAATGTTAGAATTTTAATCCAGGGGCTTACAATTATGGAAAGTTTACGTAATCTTACAAAAAATCTTACAGCGGTTCTTCTTGCTGGTCTTGTTGCACTTCCTCTAGCTTTTGCTCGAGATGTAACAGAAAAGAGAGTTGACAAGATGGATAGCTGGCAGGAAAGCTTTGACATTAACGGAAAAAAAGGTAAATACAATGTCATTGTAACAGCGACTGACATGGGTGGTAATACTACTTATGGCGGACCATTCAACATCTTCATTGATGAAAAATCGGATCTTCCTGTTATCAGAATTACAAATCCTGTTCTTGATATGAGAATTCCTGGTAATCTTAATATTGTGGGAACTTGTGTTGATGATGATGCCGTTCAGTATGTTGAACTTATTCTTGACGGCAATACAGAAGCTCCTGTTCGTGCTAATGGAAAAGAATTCTGGTCATACTTTTTAAATACTGAAGGTCTTCCTGAAGGTAAGCACACTATTGAAGTTTATGGTGTTGACGTAAATGGTCTTAAAGGAAATTCTGTAAAAACTTCATGGATTCTCGATCGTAATAAACCTGTTACTGAAGTAAAGAATATAGGAATTGGTGCCATCATTTCTGGAAATGTAAGCCTCCAGGGATTGATATCTGATGGTAATGGTATTGCTTCAATGAACTACTCACTTGATAATGGTGAGACATTTACTGAAGTTAAGGTAACAAATAATAAGAAAACAAACACAGCAGATTTTAAAATAAATTTTGATACAAAGAAAATGGAAGAAGGTCCTGCAGTTGTATGGTTTAAGGCAACTGATATGCAGGGATCAACAGGCTATTATTCATTCCTTTGTTTTATTGATAATACAAAGCCTGCAGTAGAAATCGTATATCCTCGTGAAAAGGAAGCTGAAAACGGCGTGTTTACAGCTGCTGGTAGTGCAAGAGATGCAATCGGCCTCAGATCTCTTTCATGGGAATTTAACGGCGAACATGGCGATTTTGAAATTATCCCAGGAAACCCATATTGGACAAAAGAATTTAAAACAAACAAAAGTGGAAAACTCGTAATCACTGCAGTTGATACTGCTGGAAACGTAACAAAGAAAGAACGCCAGATTAATATTAATCCGGAACTGGATAAACCTGTTGTTTCAATTCAGTGGCCAAAAGCTGGTGCACAGTTAAAAGATGGTGAGTTCTTTGTTCGCGGTATCGCAAAAGATGATGATGCTGTAGCAAGTGTTAAGGTAACAGTTGATGGAACAGTTGTTGAAACTGTTGAAACAAAAGGTGTATTCAATGTTGTTCTTAACGATGAAAAATTCAAAGGCTTTGGAAAACATACTGTAAGTGTAAGTGCAGTTGACCGTTACGGCGTTCAGGGAAATGAAGTAAAGGTTGATTACATTTCTGCAGGAGTAAAACCAAAGTTTGCTGAACCAATGCTTCGTGGTGGTGCAGATGCTGGTGTTGCATTATTCGGCAAAACTGTAAATCCAGAAGGTGGATCTGTATTCGAAATCGAAGCAACATCACTTTCAGGAATTGCAGCTGCTTCATATTCTATTGAGTGGTCATCTTCAGGTTTTGGTCAGACAAATGCTGATCGCCGTGAAGAAAAAACTATTGATATAAAAAATTCAGTTCCAAAAGTTTCATTCTCAATTCCTGTAGAGACTCTCCCTTGGGGAATGGTTCACTTGAGCTTTAAAACAGTTGATACTGCAGGTCGTGAATCAGTTTACTCTACAGCATTGTATGTTCAGAACTTAACTAAGGTTGTTGATAAAGCATCCGCAGAAATGGCTGGTGAAATCTCTGATGAAAAGGCATCTGTAAAAGTTGTATCTGCTGGAGATGCTTCATATCGTCGTGGAATGAATGTTGTAGTTCTCTCGACATCTAAATCAACAGTTGCAAGATGGAATAAAGACAAAAATGTAAATGAAAAACGTTCACCAGTGACACTTAATCTTGAAATTACTTCTGAATTAAAAGATCTTGCGCTTTCTTATAAAATCATTGATGTAAAAGGTGAGTCTCAGAAAACAGTTTCTGAAGGTAAAGCTGCAGTAACTCGTCCAGATAAAAATTCTGGAAACGGAACTGCTGTTATTCCTCTTGATGGACTTTCTGCCGGATTGAAGAAAGTCGAAATTACTGCTGTAAGTGGAAAAGATTATTCATCTCAGTTTGCTGCGTGGGTAGGAATTGTTCGTGAAATGGACAGTTCTTATGTAAACGATGCACGTATGGGCCAGTGGCTTTCAACTGAGGATACTGTATATGATGCAACAAGCAGAAGCTTTATTATGGGAACTTCTGCAAAACTCTCAGGTATTGCAAACCTTGATGGAGATGTTACAGCAAGTATCGTAGGAAATTATCCTGGTCTTGAAGTTTCTGCAGAAGGTAAAGCAGTTACAATTACAGCAACTCGTGGAGGCATTTATTCAGGAGTTGTAGTTCGTGCAACAGATTCGAATGGTGCAAGAATTGATTTTGCCCCTGTTACAATCATTTATGATGTAGAAGGTCCTGCGATTAATCTTCAGCGTCCTGTTGTATATGAATGGGTTAGAAACAGACTTTCTATTTCAGGAACAGCAAATGATGCTTCTGGAATTGCTTCTGTAGAATATTCTATTGATGGTGGTGAAAACTGGAAGAGCTTTGGTGCTGCTGGCAGAAGACTTTCATTTGGTTTGTATGCAGAAGAATCTCTTTCTTCCCTTGAAGATGGTTTAATTACTCTGGATATTCGTGCAACTGATATTTCTGGAAATGTTTCTTACTACAGTACTGCAGTTCATAAAGATACTCAGGCTCCAGAAGTCGAAGTTGTAATTCCAGGTGTGTCTGATGTTGTTAACGGAACTAACGCAATTGCATTCCTTGTAAAAGATGCAGGATTTGTTGAAAAGGCCGAATATGTTTCTATTGCAACAGGAAGACGCATTGCTCTTGAAAATAATTCCATGGTAACAACATTTGTAGGTACAGCTGAACAGCCAATCAATTCATCTATGAGATTTGATTTTACAGATGTTGCCGGAAATGTAAAGACAGTAAATGCATGGGAATTTGTTATTGATTCAAAATCAGATCTTCCTGTTGCAACTGTTCAGCTTCCAATTGAAAATGAAGTAATAACAAAGGACTTTGTAATTTCAGGAACAATTCTTGATGATGATGGTCCTAGTACAGTTTATTATAGAATCGATAATGGTCGTTATACTCAGGTAGAAGGACAGGGATACAGTTTTAAAGTTGATGTTCCTCTTGAAACACTTACAGATAACGAACATAACATTACAGTATATGGTGTTGATATTAACGGAGTTCGTGGTCCTGAATTTGTAAGACCATTCAGAGTTTCTCTTCAGGAACCTGTAGCCGTTATGGTAGAACCAAAAATTGAAACTTCACAGAGTAAGCTTGTAACATTGTCAGGAACTGCATCTGATAGAAACGGTATCTCAAGTGTTATGGTTTCAGTTGATAATGGTAATACATGGAATAATGTAGTTGGAAAAGAACGCTGGTCATATCAGTTTGATACAAGATCTGTTCCAGATGGAACACATGTTGTATTCGTAAAAGCTGTAGATGGCTACGGAATTGAGAGCATGTATTCAAGTTTGATCAATATTGATAATACAAGCCCTGAACTGTCGATCGAACTTCCACTTGATGACTCTAAAACTACAGGCCCTGTATTCTTCTCAGGATATACTCTCGATAATATTGGTTTGACAGACCTATACATCACAGTAACAAGTCTTGATGGAAAATATGTAAGCCCAAGACTTGCAAGAACAGATCTTACTCCAGATAAGATTATTACTACAACAGTTGATATCAGTTCACTTGAAAACGGACGTTACAATGTTCAGCTTACAGGTAAAGATGCTGCAGGAAATGTTTCGAGTGTAAGTCGCAATATTACTCTCGATAAACGTATGGCAGAAGCAGATGCAAATATCTATTATCCATTGAACGGCGAACACAAAACTGGTGAATTTAATATTTATGGTGAAGTTCAGACTGTTCGTAAGATTAATACAGTAACTCTTGTACTTGACGGTCGTGATTTTGAAACAGTGGAAATATCAGATACAGGTTATTTCAAGTTCATGATGAACAGTGAAAAGCTTTCAGAAGGTAAACACTCATATAGCGTACGTGCAAATCTTGAAGGCGGTGTAACTGTTAACTCAATTACACAGACTGTAACTTACAGTCCTGTAGGTCCATGGATTACAATTGACAACTTCGACTATGGTGAATTTGCAGTAGACCGTCCTTATATCAGAGGTCGTGCAGGTTATAATATCAGTCAGGAAGAAATTGATGCATCGAAAGCTAAAGGTGCAACTAAAGCTCAGAAAGATGCAGTTGCTGCAAAATCTTTAAGCTATATTGAATTGAGTCTTGATAACGGAAAAACATTCTCACGCATTGGTGATAACAAGAAGTGGAAATACCGTATTGAAAACGAAGATATGCCAGAAGGTTATCACTTCCTACTTATCCGTGCAGTATTTAAAAACGGTGAATCTGCAATTAACAGATGTGTAGTTCAGATCGATAAGACTGCACCATTTGTTAAGATTATTGCTCCAAGTATCGGAGGCCGTTATAACCAGGAGCTTGAATTCTCTGGACTTGCAAGTGATGCTGTCGGATTGAACTCTGTAAGCCTTGCATTACGAAAAGGTGATAAGGCTGGATACGAACTTCCAGGCTTTATCCAGGGATTGTATCTTGATGCTCAGGGATGGGGTGCAACATTATACAGTGTCGGTATGGGACTTACGTTCTTTGATGATAACGTAAAACTTCAGCTCCAGTGGGGTCAGTTTACACAGGCACAGCGTGAAATCTTCAGCCAGACACAGTTGCGTTATGGTGGAGATGTATTTGGAATTAAGCTTCTTGCAAATATTGCTTATATTCCATTCAGAAGCTTCCTTGGACCTGACTGGGACTGGTTAAGTATGGGATTTGCACTTGGTGCAAACTTCAGCTTGTTCACAGAAACAGCAAGTGGAAAGCCTCAGATGCTTTCAGCTGTTCTTGCTCAGATTGAGTTCCCACGTGTTACATTCAGAAAAGCAAAGTGCTTCAGAACACTTTCACTTTACTCTGAATTCCAGTTGTGGTTCATTCCTTCTGATGTTACAGGAGGAACGGTTGATGTCCAGAATATGGTATTCCAGTTCTCAGAAGGTTTACGCGTAAATATTTTCTAGAGCACAAAAGATATTCTATATAATATGATGATAAAGGCCTGAAAATTAAACATTTCAGGCCTTTTTGCCGATAATGGTAGCGGAGAAGTCTCTATTGATTTGACATATTAGAGATTTTTTGTTACCATTTTTTTTTGAGGGGAATTTATATCCTAAAAAATGGTTTCTATAGTTTTAAAAGTTATAGTCACATAACAGAGGTGCATTATGTTTAAGAAACCGTTATCAGTAGTAGTTTCTCTTTTATCTTTTATTTCGATATTTTTCTTTTTTGGCTGTCAGGTAGGTTTAGGCGAAGCCGTTGATACAGCCGCACCAACAATTTCAATAACTTATCCACCAGCAGCAAGTACAATTCGAGATACATTTGTTCTTTCAGGTATCTGTGATGATGATAGGGCTGTAACTTCTGTAACAGTAGAAATCCGAAATACGGATATGAATCAATCTTTTGGTTCTTACAATGCAGATGTAAGCGGTAAACGATGGCAAGTAAGATTAAATGGTTCAGGTTCCTATAATGGCTGGCAGATGCCGGACGGCCGTTATGTAGCTGAAGCAAGGGCATATGATGCCATTGGTCGTGCTTCAGGTGTTTCTTCACTTTCATTTGATATTGATAATACTCCTCCATTGTTTATTTTAAGTTCTCCTGGAAATGATACAAAAACTTCAGGATCTGCAACGAAGTTTGGTTCTGTATTTAAGTTTGCAGGAACAATTGCTGAGGATCATACTGTTTCAAAAGTTTCTGTAACAGTAAAAGATGTTGCAACAAATTCTGAAAAAGGAACTTTCTCTCGTTCTAATGTTGAAACTGCCGGTGGTACAAATATTACTTTTGCTGAAAAGGGAAATGTCAAAGAAACCGATGACGATGGTCATACTTTAGATGCTAACTACCGTACAATTTACGGAGATTATGATACAGAAAAAGGTGCAAAACTTTTCTATTGTGAAGTTACTGTAACCGACTCTGCAAGAAAATATACTGGTTCAGATTCTGATGAAACTGCTGGCGGTAATAAAACTAATTCTATTTACTTCTATGATGATGTTTACAATGCATGGTTAAGTACAGCCAGTGGTCTTGATGCAACAAAGGCAAAGAAGATCATCAACGGTACTTATGCCGGAGAATTTGTAACTGGTGATTTTGATATTCCAAAATTACTTGAAAGTGGCGAAATTGATAGAAGTCGTGGTAAAGATAATAAATATTTAATGCAGTATACAGACGGAAAAGAAGCATTCGAATATGTTCGTGATAAGCTTTTCCGTACAACAGTTGCTTTCTCATTAGATCCAGATGCAGATCCTACTTATTCTGTAATCGGATACAATATGAAGAAAGACGATGTTACTTCATATGCACAGAAAAATGATGAAGAGGCAAAGAAAAAATTTACAACAGCATTCTCTGCTCAGCAGGTAACTGTACAGGCAATTTGCGGCCTTAACGGATACGGAGTTGTTCCAAGTTCAATTAAAGTATATCAGTATGGACCTTTTGAACTGAATGAATTGAATAATGAATTAATTACATCGATCTATGATGGTTCATATAATGTATCAGAAAAAACTCTCCTCATAAAAGATAATCACGATGATCCTGCTGCCTCAGCTGAATCTTACTCACTTTCTGCAACTCTTGACGGATCTATTTTGGGAAATAAATTCTATGTAATTAGAGTTACTGGTGAAGATACAGAACATCAGAAATTAAAAACATCTGCCGGAAATGTGGTTGTTCTGAAGGGTGAACTTGCAGGTACACCTCCAACAGTTGTTATTAACGAACATAGTGCTTTAAAAACTTTGCTTGGTAGAGATCCGCTTCCAACAGAAACTCCAGATGATCAGGCTGTTGTTGGTTCTTCTGATATTTCATTTACTGGAACAATTGATGAAGGTTCAACAGTTCCTACTATTAAATTTACTGTAACAGTTTCTAATGCAGAAGACGGTAACTTTATTGGATCATTTGAAAAAGAATTTGATCATACTAATGAAAAAACGCAACATGGATACAGATGGTCATTTAATCTTAAAGATGCTCCAAATTATATTTCAACACCAGAAAATTCTTACTATATGTATAATGTTATCGTACATGCAGAAAATAATGGTGGTGGAACAGATAAAGAACGTCGTGTTTTTATAGATACAATTAAACCTGTAATTACTCTTACTTCTATTACACCGGAATGTCTTAAAGACAATGATGATAACAGATACCTTAACGGTACTTTCAAAATTACAGGTAAAGCAGAAGATACTCATCTTGAAAACGTATGGTTTGAAATTAAATCAAAGGGAGATCCTATTGTATCTTCTAAAGACTTTACAGATAAAGATGCAAATGGAAAATTAAGATACCAGGGTCAGTGGTATTCCTTCAACGAAGAAATTACAATTGATTCTACTGATACTGCTAAGTTCAATACAAAAGATGGTAAGGATATTGAGATTATCGTCCATGCTGTTGATAAGGCAGGAAATGAGGGAACTCGTTCAACAAATCAGTATCTCGGAATTGAAGGTAAGACTTATAAGATTGAGCAGACAACAGATAATCCTGTTATTACTGGTAATAACTTTGTTTTAGTAACAGATACAAATAAGCTAACTGCAAATGCACCTGAAGGTTCAGAAGATTCAGGAAACGTATTTGATACAACTTCAAATCATAACCTTATGTTTACAGTAACTGATGATGATGGTGTTTCATCAGTAAAGGTAGTTGTAAGAAATCTTGATGGTACATCTGCAATTTCTGATGATGATGCTGATGGTACAGTGTCAATCGGTGGTAAAGAACTTAACTATAAGTCAATGTCAGGACTTGTTAAGAAACCGACAACCGCATCTATGACATTTAAGAATCTTCCGATTGTTGCAGGTGTTTACGAAGTAATAATTATTGCAAATGACTCAACCTATTCAGAATCACTTCCTGAGGCTGTTAAGAAATTCCGTACAACAACATACGGCCCATTCAAAGTTGCAATTGATAAAACAAATCCAGAATTGTCTGAAATTCTTATAAATACAGTTGATACACAGTATGCAAACAATGACAAAGATATTAATTATGGCGGTTTAATCAGTGATGACTTTAAACTTGCAGATGCTCCATTAAAGCTTTATATCAAAGCTCCAAACGGTAAATATATCAAAGGTGATGGAACTGATGATTCTAAGCAGGAAGGAATTTCAATTACTCCTACATATACTTCACAAGAACAGGCTGAAGGAATCAACGGTGAATGGACTTATAATTTTACAGTTCCTGCAGGTGCTGCAGATGGAATGTATGAACTTACATTTACTGCAACAGACAACTTTGGTAGAACAACATCTGTTTCTCGCAGTGTATGTAAAGATACTACAAAGCCAGAGATATCAATTAACTCTATTACTCCTACAGTAAAGAAAGAAAATAAGCGCTACCTTAACGGTACATTCAATGTTACAGGAACTGTAACAGAAAATTATCTTGATACTGTATGGTATGAAATTAAATCTAATGACGGTTCAAAAAATGTTACCCTTGATTCAAGAACTTTATCTCCAAAAGTTGAAGGTCAGTGGTGGGCATTTAATTCTGAAGTTATAATTGATTCAACAAACAAAGCTACTTATAAAACTTACGATGATACTCCTGTAGAAATCATTATTCATGCAAAAGATAAAGCTGGTAATGAAAATACTAAATCTACTACAGAATTTGCAGGCGGTGTTTCTTACGAAATCAGTCAGGTAACTGATAAACCTGAAATCACAGGAAATAACTTTGCCTTTATCGATGCAATTGGTGATGATGATCATTCCGCAGAAGATAATAAAGCAAACCTTACTCTTGAAAGTGATATTGCAAACGGTAAAGGAAATATTTTCGATGCCTCAACAAACCGTAAGCTTATTGGTTCTGTTACAGATGATGATGGTATACAGAATATTACTGTTTATATTGCAAAAGAAAATGGTTCAAAGATCAATTCATCAGAATATGCTGAATATGGAATTACAAGTGACGCACTTCCACTTTCAGGCTTTACAGTTGGTTCAACTTCTTTGAGCTTTAATTATCAGCTTCCTTCTAAAGCTGGTATTTATCAGGTTTCAATCAGTGCAGTTGATACAACATATGCAGCAGCAACAGGATCTGAGGGTGTAACAGTTGATGCAGTCCGTGCTAACCGTCAGGCTTTGCTTGGACCATTCTTTGTTGCAGTTGATGACAAAGTTCCTGAGCTTACTGAAACAAAAGTGAACTCAAACGATATCCTTTATATCCGTGAAGACGATGTAAATACAACAACTAAAGATGAAGCTGCAGTTTCATTCGGTGGTAAAGTATCTGATGACTGGGGAATTAAATCTCTTGAATGCTCTGTTTCATTTCAAGGAGCTTCTGCTCAGGATGTAACAACAGAAACAGCCCTTAAAGCTCTTGGTGGAACTATTACACCTGTAAACGATACATGGGCTAAAACAATTTCATTCAAGAACAATTCATATAATTACAGCGCAGGAACTTATACAATTACATTCAAGGTAACAGATAAAGCTGGAAAAGAAACATCTGTTGTTCGTAAAGTTTACAAAGATACTGTCGCACCAGAATTTGGAACATCTGCAATCACAAATCCAGAGGCTTCAGGATACGAAGAAACAGCTGTAAAACCTTACATTACTACTGAAGCTGTAAACGGCTGGTACAATACAAATACCCTTCGCATATCTGGTGGTGTTAAAGATGCTGCAAGTGGTGTAAAGAAAGTTGAATATACTCTTGATACATCAAGTCAGAATCCAGTATGGCATGAACTTGCAGGAACTTCATTATTCTCTGGAACAGTTCCTGAAGTTGTAAATGGCGGAACAATAAAACTCCGCGCAACTGATGTCGCTGGTAACTACAGTGATACAGGTATTTCTGGTATTAAGATTGATACTGGTATGCCAGGTGCAGTAATTACAGCTATTGATGGTGAAACAACAGGTCTTGGAAATAAACTTTCTAACGGTCAGGAAAATATTGCACTTGCAGGTACTGCTACAGATGCATTAAGTGGAATTGAGTGGATTAAAATTACTGTAGGTGATAAATCATTTACAGATCCTGCCGTAACATTAAAGGTAACAAGAAATACTCAGGGTGAAGTTACTGATACTCCATTTGTATCTGCAAGAGATGCTGGTGGAAATGCAATCCCAGGTACATACACATGGAATGCATCAATTCCAGCAAGCAAGATTACAAAAAGCGGAACTGTCTGGGCACAGATTTGCGACGTTGCTGGAAATACAACAGAAGTTAATCTTTTCTCATTACAGGTTGATAAGGAAAAACCAACTGTTGACTTTAATTCAACAATTAAAGAAGCAACTGTAAATAAATTGATTACTATTTCTGGAACTGCTAATGATGACCAGAAATTAGGTTCTATTAAACTTGAATATCAGGCTTCTGAAAAAGAATGGAAAGATGTAACATTAGACGGAACTCTCGATGGTGCAACTGTTTCTGGAACATACAACTGGACTCTTACTGATATTGATTCTCAGAAAGCATTTGGAACATCTATCTATGACTGTGATTCTATAAAACCTGGTGATCAGGTAAATATTCGTGTAACAGCAACTGATGCTGCCGGTAATGAAAGAACTGCTTCAACATTCATTACTGTAGATCAGAATACAGATAGACCTGTAGTTTCATTTACTAACTTAAATCCTCTTGATGGAATGTCATCAAATAATTATCTCTTCTTTAATAATACAAAAGTTCTTGGTAATTTGACTGATGATGATGGAATTAACAGCGATGTAATCTTAAAGATCATTGCAAGAAAAGTTATTAATGGTAAGTCACAGGCTGCTCCTACTCTTGAAGAATTCCAGAGCCCTCTTGTACCTGTTGTAACTCTTTCAAGTGGTTCTTGGAATTATGTATTCCCTAATAATGATTCTCAGGGTAAGCAGGATGTTTACTTCTATGTAAAGGATGCTAAGGGCGGAGAATTTATTTCGAAAGCAATTGACTATTCTAAGAAAGCAGATGGTACTTACAATAAACCTGGAGATTCATACGACTCAGTTTATCTTCAGGATGAAACAAATGAATTTGGAAATATAGTTCATCCAGAAAGTATTCTCTATATCCGTATTGATACAGTTCCACCTGAACAGAAAAATCTTGTGTTCAACTTCTTCTCAAAGAAAGATAACAGCTATCTTAAAGCAGATGATGCACAGGACTGGAGTGATTCTATAGCTGATTATATCTTTGGTGGAAATACACCTAAGTTTGCTATCAGACTTGATGCAAGTGATGCTAATGGAATTAAATCTGTAAAAGGAACTATCGGTGACAAGGAATATACTTTCAGTAAAGTAACTGGAAAAGTTGATGATGAAGGTAATGGTACATATATCTTAAAAGATATACTTACCGGAAATAAAGCTTCAACAGGAAACTTAAAAGATGGTGTTAATTACTTTAACATTATAATTACTGATAATGCTGATACAACAAAATCAACAACACTTGTTCTTAATGTGGACAATACATTGCCGGTTGTAAAAGTTCAGAATCCTACAACTCTTACAACAGTAAGTGGAAATGTAAGTGCATACGGAACTGTTGATGAAGCATCAAAAATGTATTATGCAATTTCTCTTTCTGGAAAAGTAAGCCCTGATGATAATACGACAGCAATTACAAGTTATAAAGATATTGCTGGTGTATCTACAGCAATTGCTGATGTTAAAGATAAAATTAATTATCAGGAGCTTAAGGGTGCTGCGTTGTCTTGGTACATTTACTTTGACGGTGATTCTGATCCAAGTCAGACTGTAGCTCATGATGCTAAGACATTAAACAAATATCTCGTTGATTATGGAATTACAACTGAAGAAGAAATTGATAAAGAATATAATCCATTTGATACAATCG
The DNA here is from genome assembly GCA_018385415.1 of Treponema sp. Classification (GTDB taxonomy): domain Bacteria; phylum Spirochaetota; class Spirochaetia; order Treponematales; family Treponemataceae; genus Treponema_D. The sequence goes on from JAHAZA010000111.1 coordinate 24,424, forward strand.
TAAAATTGTATATGTGGGTTAAGGCAGTTGATAAAGCAGGTAACGAGACAGAAGTGGCTCACGAAATTAAACTTGATCCACAGGGTGACAGACCTACAGCTTCTATCAGCTATCCTGAACATGATGGAGACACTCTTGGTGGTTCTATCAAAGTTTATGGTGAAGCAAATGATAATAAATCTGTTGAATCAGTATGGCTTCAGGTTATTTCTAAGAATAACCATGCATCAGACTGGGATAATGTTGTAGCATATTCAGGAACTTCACCTGCTTATAATATTACTAAGTTTGAACCTACAAAAGCTGATCTGGACTTCCTTGCAGAAAAAGGTTATGCGGTTTACTGCATGGCAGATTATAAGCCTGCAGGTGGTTCTAATAAGGCATGGAAAAAAGGTGATGTATTAGGAACAGGAAAAACTGCTTCAGATTATGCAATTCTCTGTAACTCAAGTGGTTCAACATGGAACGTTAAAATTAACGTAAAGGATGAATTGAACCCTGCATCAGGTGTTTCAGAATCTAACGTAATTGCTATCCGTGTTCTTGCAAGAGACGGTGACAGTAAGGTAAGTATTCCTTCTGACCGCATATTTGAAATTGATAGTGATAAACCAGTATTTGGTTCATCGCAGCCATTCTATCTCGTACAGTCTGCTGATGTAAGCTGGGATACTACTTCAACAGCAAGCCGTGAATATACTGAAGATATGTATGTAAAAGGTCAGTGGTATATTATTGGTTCTGTTGAAGATGATGTTGGTATCAAATCTTTGACATTAAAAGATAATATCTCAAGTAAATCATCTGTAATGATCAGTGAAAAATCAGTACAGGCTGGTGGTACAGATTTTGATGTTAAGATTGTTGATAAGGTTGCTTACTTTAAGATAAAGCTTCCTACAACTATAGGTGTCGGCTCCCTTGATTATACATTTACAGCAGAAGATATTGCTCAGGGAACTTCACATTCCCAGACAAAAGATATTAAGGTCAATTTCGATAACAATGCTCCAGTATTAATTGGAAATACTGCAGCAGGATATAATATTAATCCTTCTGTTAAACAGTCAAACAACTTCTATGTATTTGGTTCAAGTGTAAAAGAAGATGCTGTTACAAGTGGCGGAACTACTGTAAACCAGTCTGGTTTTGATTATGTAGCATTCTACTTTATGCGTCGAAGCGATAAGACAACTGATAAGAAAGATTATATCTATGATATTATGCAGCCTCGTAAAATTGATTCTGCTGATAATGCAGCAAATAAGATTGAAGTTAATTCTTCTCTTACTTATGAAGATGGTCTTTTCTGGAAGGCTAAAAAAGTAACCCGCAATGATAATCATCTTGGACTTATTAAATTAAGTGCTGCTGATTCAAATATTCATGTTGGTGGTCTTGTTAAGATTGGTGGAACTATTTATTACATCTCAAGTATATCTTCTGATGGAACAGAAATTTCTGTAAACGGAAATATTCCTGTAACATATACAGATGCAAAATTTGCATGTGCAATGGTTGTAAACAATACAGTTCAGGAAACAGACTCTGGTTCATTACTTCCAGACGGATATTACTTAAAGCCAGCAAACGATGATGGCGACCGCATGATTGAAAGTGTTACTAAAACAGGTACAACATGGGCTTGGGAAGCTGATATCTGTTCAAAGAATATTCCTGACGGACCAATTGAACTTCATTACGTTGCATTTGATAAAGCAGGAAACTTTAACATTGGTATTGTTGGTTGTGTAGATACGACTACATATAATAGATATCAGACAGAAGATGTAAAACAGAAAACAACAAATCCTGTTTCTGTTTATGCTTTTGATTCAGAAAAACCTGCATTTGTAAGCAATAATCAGCCACGTATTGCAGGTGTTATCTTTGGCAGTGATGATAATGCCAATGGAAGAGTTGACCCTATCGTTCGTGACGCTTCTGGTAGTATTACAAGTTATGGTGAAATGAATGTTTCATATGGCGGCTGGTATAACTCTGCTGATCCTTATGGAAACAAAAAACAGGGTATAACTGTAAACGGTAAAAAAGCTAATGGAGAAGCTGTAAATACATTTAACATTCCAGAAGGTCTGGATTCTGCAGCTCTTACAATTAAGGGTGAGACAAAGATTATTCCTGAAATCGTTGGTGGTAATAACGGTTTAAGCTATACATATTCTGTAACAAAGAGTGGTGAGACAACACCATATTTCAATTCGAGTGCTGAAGTACTTTCTGATGAAGATTCGATTACAGATGATGTAAGAAGTAATATTGAAATTAATCTTACCACAGTCAAACTTTTGACACCTGATTCAAAGAGTAAGACTATTGCCGATGGCAAGAATCAGAAATTTGAATTTAAGATCTGGGATAAAACAGAAGGTACAATTTCTGGAAGTAACAGTCAGTATGCCTCAATCAATATGATTGCAAATGTTGTTCTTAAAGACAGCGAAAAGGCAAAAGTTTGGTTTAAACCATTCTTCTGGAGATGGAACTCAACAACCCGTTCAATCGAAACTTCAATTTATGAAGACGATGTTACAAAGGGACATATTGAACTTGAAGCAGACTGGAAGAAAACTGCTGGTACTACAGGCGGATATGCAGCTACAGCTACAAGTGGTGTAACTGATGGTGATCCTAAAGTTTCTGGTATTATCTCTATGCGTGGTACAGCAACAGATAACGTTCTAGTAAACGAAATCTGGGTTAAGATTCCAAACTTTATTGCAGGTACAAATGATACGGCTAATCGTAACCATGTTAAGGTTGCACAACGTAATGCTACAACCGGTAAGTGGGAATCAACAGGTACAATCGAAACTAATGGTTATGAGTTTGTTCTTGATGGGGAAGAAGCATTTGACCAGACAGAAGGTAATACAGTTAACTTTATCTTTAGCTGGAATACAGCAAAGATTACAGGTGTTGCCCGCTATGATGTTCCTGTAGAAATTCTTGCAAAGGATAAGGGAAGTATTTCTCTTAATGCAGATAAGTCTCTTAAGTACACTACAACAGGTGCATCTTCTGCAAGTACAGCACAGACAGGTTCTCTTGATGCAAACAGCAAAGAGCAGTTGACTCCTTACTATAAGATGGATGTTGTGCCTTATATTACTAGGGTAACTACAAGCCTTTCGGGATTAAAAACAAATAATCCTTCTGTCTATGCGAGAACTGCAAAAGGACATTATTCTGTTCGTGCAAATGAAACAGTAAAACTTTATGGATTTAATCTTGCTGTAGATACAGATAATGTGGATCTTGCAATGTCTGGTGTTCCAACATCAGGAAAATACGCATGGGCTGTTACAAATGAAGATGCATCAAATAATGTAGTAAGTTCACTTAACAACATAAATGCAAATAACTCATGTGGAACTTATGCGGACGAAGAAGGAAAAGAATATACCGATAATAATTATGCTTACTGCTATAACCGTCAGCCAAATGGTGATAACAATAATCTTTTGACTGATGATATTGTATTTGATATCTGGGATATCAATTCTAATGCTGTAAAACCAATCTCTGGTAGAATCAGCCAGCCAGTAATGAAAATTAATCCTCTTGATGGACAAATCAGTTTTGCATTTGTAAATGGTCCGTTGTTCTTTAGTATGGGTGGTTTATATTCAGATAACTTGACTTCATATGACTACTGGTGTGCTAGTTACGACTTCTTTACATCTGTAGGATTTGGAATTGATAATAACGGAAATACTTATGGTTGTGCAGCTGGTGGAGATATTAACTCATCTTCTGCTGATAACTTCTGTTTCTTCTCAAGCAGGTTTGGTACTGGAGGACGCACAAAGCGTGGATCGTTAGGTGGAACAAATGCTCTCCGTCTTGAACAGGTTGCTCAGAGTATAGACAATGTATACAACTTTAATAAAGAAAGAATTCAGTCTCCTTCAATTGCAACTGCTGTTCATGGTACAGTGACTGATGTATACCTTGCTTACTATGACGATATGAACAGTGAAATCAGATTTAAATATGGTGCATTGGATGAAAATAAAAAGAAGAGTTTTGGTAACTTTAATGATGAATACAATGCAGCATCACCAACATATGAAAATAATTCAGAACCAAAGGCTTATTCGATTGCTGATGATGTATTAATTGCAGGAACTAAGTCTGGAACTTCGACAGGATATAATGCAGGCGAATTTGTTTCTCTGGCAGTTATCTCCTCTGAAGGTGCTATTGCCGAGGGTGGGACAGCAGATGATGTTGTTGTATTAGTTTGGTATGACTCAACTGCCCGTAAACTGATGTATACATACAATTCATCTCCACTGACATCGAGAGTTGGTTGCTACAGTTATACTTCTACAGCTGATAAATATAATGGCTGGAGTACACCTGTTGCAGTATTCGGTTCTAATGTTAATATAGGTGAATATTGTAAGATTGCTACAGATGCAAATGGTGGTGTACATATCGCAGCATATGACTCAGCAAATGCAGATGTTGTATATGCTACACTTCCTTCTTCAAAGAAAGGTGTGGCAACAAGTTCAGGAGATTTTACTACATGTGTAGTTGATTCTTATGGAATTATTGGAACAGAATTAACAATAGATGTTGGTTTGAATAGTAGTGGAGTTGCAGTACCACATATTGGATATTATGCACAGTCTTGTGTAAGACCTAAGATGGCATATCCAGTAAATCCAGGAACGATTGCAGATGGAAGCATAAATGAAAGTTTTACAGGTAACTGGGAAGTTTCACTTGTACCAACAACAAGTGCGGTTCCAATGGATCACATAAACGTAAATCTTTGGAAGAACCGCAATGGAGAAAATGTTGGTGTAATAAAGAATTCCACAACAACAAGTACAATAATGCGTTCAACTGATGCACTCCAGAATGGATCTGGAACTACTTATACTGCTAGTGGATGGGGTCATGTATTCGGTAATGGTACACCAAATGCCGTAATGGGTTATCAGATAAAAGTCGGTACAGGAGGCTTTATCGAAACCGCCCAGATGAAGTAAAAAAAAGACAAAATCACAAAAAATGTGATATAATATTAAAGGTACGGGGAAAAGCATAACTCCGTGCCTTTTTTTTGAGAGTTTATATTCCCCCTTGATAATCATCATGTCAGGGGTTTGAGGTTTAATTAAATGGCAAAAAAATCACATCGTGAAACATTACTTCTTAAATATGGTGTAATTACTTTTATATTCGTTGTGGCATTTATAACTGCATTTCAGATTGTTACAACTCAGCTTACAAAGAAGCCTATTGCAGATATATATTTAGAGTCAGTTGACAGTTATATGAATCAGGCTGTTGATAATGCTGAAGAGTGGTTTACATATCAGATTGAAGCCCTTGAACTTTTCCAGAATTCAGTAGTTAGTAAAACTACTTCAAGAGAAGAAATTAAACAGGCTATTAAGACAAAAAATAAACCAAACGGCTTCGAATACGTAATGGTTTTCTGGGATGATGCAACTGGTGCAAAAGATGGTGGCCCTGAAACCTACAATACTAAAGGTGGAATTTCTACTGTCGGTATTCTCGGAAAGGAATATTGGAAACAACATAAAGAACACAATGCCAGATATTGGCTTGAAACCCCTCGTAAATCAAATGCAGGTGGATTTACAATGCCATTATTTGTTGAATCAAATTTCACAGATATTGCAACAGGTGAAAAAGTTTCAGGTGGAATGGTGGGCTTCCTTGAATTAAATCCTATTAACCGCCTTGCTACAAGATTTTATAAAACAGGAAAAGTTTCTTTCTATGATGATACTGGTACTATTCGCGCCGGTGATGATGTATTGAATTCTGCAGATAAAGATAAGCTATTGATTTATTCAAAGCAGTGTAGCTTTGCAAATAAAAAATGGACAGTTGTTGCCAGCGTAGAATTTGCTGAAATGCACGAAATAAACAATACACTCCGTCGAAATTCAATTATTGGCGGATTGATTATTGCTGTTATTCTTCTTGTATGTATTCTTATCATTCTTAAAATTATTATTTCAAAATTCGATTCTATAAAAAAGAATATTGATAATCTTAACACTGGTGATAAGGACTTAACTAAACGTCTTCCTATTTATCACAATAATGAAATTTCTCAGGTAAAAATATCTGTAAATGAATTTGTAGATAATGTTCACTCTACTGTAAAGAATATTGGAGAGGCAAATACAGCTCTGAAAGTAAGCTTTGAAAATGTCAGCACTCGTCTTGGTGAAACAAGAACACAGATTCAGAATATTTCCCGTGAAATTGCAGAAGCCACAGAAATGTTAAATAAAGAAGATGCTTGTGTTGATAATACAAGTACAGCTGTAACTCAGATTTCATCAAATATTAAAGAATTGAATGAATTAATTACTCAGCAGGCTGCGGCAATTACAGAAGCAAGTGCTAGTATTGAAGAAATGATTGGAAATATCAATACAGTTTCTGAATCAATGGGAAGAATGTCTGATGAATTCAATGAATTAAATGCAGCAACAACAGAAGGAATTGAAAAAAATGCTGCTGTAAATGATCTTCTTCAGATTGTGCTTGATCAGAGTAAATCATTGCAGGATACAAATAGAATTATTTCTTCTATTTCTTCTCAGACAAATCTTCTTTCCATGAATGCTATGATTGAATCAGCTCATGCAGGTATCGCAGGAAAAGGCTTCGCTGTAGTTGCGGAAGAAATCAGAAAGCTTGCTGATACAAGTGCTAAGCAATCGAAGAGCATTGGTGAGAATCTTAAGATGATTGCATTAAATATTACTAAAGTAGTAGATAGTGCTAATGCAAGTAAAATTTCACTTGAGAAAGTAAATTCGAAGACTCAAAACACAGCACAGCTTGTAAGTGAAATTAAACAGGCAATGGACGAACAGACTGAAGGTTCAAAACAAATGCTTCAGGTGCTTTCTTCAATGACACAAACTTCTGATAACGTTCTTTCATCAAGTCGCGAAATTGAAAAAGGAACTAACGAAATTCTTTCTTCTGTTTCAGTATTGAAAGAGGCTTCACAGAATATGTCTGTTAATTTTGATAAGATTGTTACAAGTGCAGATGAAACAAAACAGACTACAGAGCAGCTTGATAATCTTTCGATGAGAATGGCTGTTGCAGTCTGGAATATTTCTAATCGTATTGATGAATTTAAAGTATAAGTTATTTAAGATATTCCCTGATTTTGTCTGCGTATTCATGCAGGCGGTCAGGGCCGATAAATGATGCCTTCTGAAAATCAGGTACAGGTCCACCATTTGCAGCAGCACACCAGTAGCGTACATTGTCAGATTGAATGTCGCTGCTTTCTGCAATTGCTGCAGTTGGTGCCAGCATTGTTTTCTTTGATAAATTGGTCTGAACCTGATTAGAAATCAATTTTTCAAAAATTAAATCTACGTTTTTATCAGATTCCATTTTCAATGCAACTATTTCTGGAGCAATTACACCAAAGGCTGTTGAGTTGTGCTGGGGAAATAAATATGAGTTATAATATTTAATAAGTACATAAGGAATCTGGCGTTGTGTGCTTAAATATGTTACAAATGCACCAAGCTGATGCTGTTCCATGAGAAAAATAACATCCTTGATATTTGCATTTAACCAGTTTTTGTGAAGCAGACCTAAGTTTTCAAGTTCTTTTATTTCATCAAGTACTACACGGATTCTATATGGAATTTCATCTCCACGAGCTTGAGCTTTGTTAAATTCCTGGCAGATATCAAAATATTCGTTTACACCATAAATGCTTTGAGCCATGGCACTTACAAAACCTATAAGCTCATTATCATCAGATCCAATTGCAATAAGAGGAAAATCGGCAGCCTCTTTAATTTTTTCAAGGTAATCTTTGAAAGATTCAAAATCTGAAATGTCAGAAAGTCCCAGCTGGGTTTTATATGTTGTGTAAAGAGCAAGTTCATAATGGTCAAGAAGAAATGGAAGGGCATAATTTTTGCCATCCTGATATGTGCTTAACTGAATTTTTGTTGGTAAATATTTAATTGCATTATCTGGAACTGGTTCAGGTCCAATGTTGATGGCTGTACGAGAATTGTATGTAATTATCATGTGATATTTGTGGGCCTCTTTTTCAGATAGAGGTTTCGATGAATTGAGAGTGTGGAATTTTACCTTACCTTCAGTAATGGATAAAAGTTCAGCTTCAATATGTTTTTGAGTGTTTTCAGGAATCTGGTAGAAAGCAATTTTTGTTGCAGTGTTATTTCCTAAAAAGATAAGGTTTGCAATTAAAATGATAGTAAGACCTGCTATTCCGATTATGAACAGTTTATACTTTTCAAAAAAATTCTGTTTACTCATATCAATATATTACAATAGTTTAGAGCAAAAAAAAAGGTTCACTCCACAAGGAATGAACCTTTTATAGACCTTAACAGGAATTATTTTACTGAACCTGTTTTAGCACCAGCTTTTGCCAATGTAAGTTTTGCATTAAGAGCTTTGTCATAAGAGAACATAACTGTTAAGTTTTTAATTGGTTTCTTAACAACTTTGTATTCAATTACACCAACATTTGGAGCTCCAGCTTTGATATTAGAAATTCCTTTATAATCAGAGATTTCAAGCCAGTACTTAGCTGCTTCACTATTATCAATAACAACAATGTTCAGCCATTCGATATCAACATTACTTGTGAAGTTGTAATGAACTTCGATTTTATCTCCTGGCTGAGGCATGTTTCCTGCAAAGAATGCAGTAAAGTCAGCTGGTAATTCACACTGATAGTTAGGTGCATATGGATTTTTCACAATTGAGATTGTGCTTCCGTTTTTAGAATCACCAAGGTCGATTACGAAAGTTTTTGCGAAAATTGATCCGCAAAGTGTTAATGCAGCAAGTGCAATCATAATAATTTTTTTCATTTAATTTCCTCCTGGATATGAAATATATCTCTTAAGATTATTTTACAACGGTATAAAAAAATCGCAACTAAAAAAGTTACGATTTGATAAAATTGTTTGAAAAATGCTACAAAAGTAATATTAGTTTACTGTAACTGTGGCTGTAAGTCAGAAATGATTTTTGCAGTCTGTTTTTCAATTACAGCAAAATCAGCTGGATCGATAGGGTCTTTAAGCTGTGCAATCTGAGCGTAAACATCAACACCCTGATTTTTTGCAGCTTCAACCTGTTCTGGCATTGCATCAAACTGAGCTTTCATAATGATGTACATAGAGCCGTAAAGCATAGCAACGAATTTTTTTCCTCTGCTTGGACCTGCAATTCCGTTGTCTTTAAGAACTTTGTCAACGCCGTCAATAGAGTCAAAGAATGCTGCAACTTCGCTTACAGAAGTAATTTCACTTATGTCAAAATTATTTCCAAGATTATCAAAACCATCTGAGATTGATTTAAAGTTGTCAATAAAATTTGTTACATCAGAAGCTTTGATGTTAAGTTTTTCGATTTTAGATGGTGTCTGACAAACAGCATTAGCAGAAAGAACAACTGCAAAAACTGCTGCAATAAAAAATGAAAGTCTTTGTTTCATATAATTCTCCTATGTATGATCAGATAATTCATACGTATAAATAATTTATCCAGAATTTAAAAAGTTACTATCTTTATAATTCTAAATTATTTTAAGTATAGTCAAAAAAAATAAGGATAGCAATAAAAAATAACATTTGAATACTTGTTCAACTATTGACAAACTTATAAACCTGGGATAAAGTAATAGTAAACAGTTGAATTGTTATTCAACTGTTTAATGAGGAGATGTCTTTGGAAAATAAGAAAAATAAATCTGCTGTTACTAAGCAGGTAAAAGACAAAATCCCTGATGATGAAACAATTACAGATCTTGCGGAACTGTTCAAAGTGTTCGGTGATGCAACAAGAACGAAAATTATTTCATGTCTTGAAGTAAAGGATCTGTATGTTGGAGAGCTGGCAGAAATCTTAGGTATGAGTATTTCAGCGGTCTCACATCAGCTTCGTGTTTTAAGAAGTGCAAAGCTTGTAAAAGGAACGAAGGAAGGGAAGGAAGTAAAATATTCATTGGATGACAATCATGTTGCAATGATCATGGAATGTGGTTTGACCCATATTCATGAAGCTGACTGAGTAAGAATATATAAGGAGATTTAATATGAAAAAATCTTACAATATCGAAGTAGACTGTGCAAACTGCGCAAACTTAATGGAAGAAGCTGCAAAGAAAACACCAGGTGTTGTTAACTGCACTGTTAACTTTATGACACTTAAGATGAATGTTGAATTTGCAGACGATGCAGATACAAAAAAAATCATGAAGGAAGTTCTTAAGAACTGCAAGAAAGTAGAAGACGACTGCGAAATCGAACTTTAGATAATTTATTTTCAGATTAATATAAGGAATACAATATGACTAAGAAACAGAAGAAAAACTTAATTCGAATTATTATTGCCGTAGTTTTAATGGTTATACTTGAGATTACTGAAAAACTGATTCCAGGTTTTTCTGAAGTTAAGCTTCTGACTAAGCCTCTTAACTTCTGGCTTTTCTTTATTCCTTATGTTGTTATCGGCTATGATATTCTGATTAAGGCTGGTAAAGGTGTTATTAATCTTAAACCCTTTGATGAAAACTTTTTAATGGCAATTGCAACTGTTGGCGCAATTGCCTTGGGCGAATATACAGAAGGCGTTGCGGTAATGCTGTTTTATCAGATTGGTGAGCTGTTTCAGGGGATTGCTGTTGGTAAAAGCCGTAAAAATATTTCAGCCCTTATGGATATCCGTCCGGATTACGCAAATCTTGAAAAAGAAAACGGCGAGACTGAAACTGTTGAGCCTGACACTGTTGCCGTTGGATCTATTATTGTTGTAAGACCTGGTGAAAAAATTCCTCTGGACGGAATTGTTACAGAAGGAACTACAACTTTGAATAACTCTGCTTTAACTGGTGAAAGTGTTCCTTGTGAAGTGTTTGCCGGTGATGAAGTTTTAAGTGGTTGTATTAATATTTCAGGCTTAATAAAAATTAAGACTACAAAAGAATTCGGGCAGTCAACAGCGTCTAAGATTCTTGAGCTTGTTGAAAATGCAAGTTCAAAAAAATCAAAATCAGAAAATTTTATTTCGAAGTTTGCACGGGTTTACACTCCTGTAGTCTGTATTGGTGCTTTGGTTCTGGCAGTTCTTCCTCCATTAATGCAGATTATTTTCATGAAATCAGGTTCTTCATGGGCTTTATGGAATCTATGGGTTTACCGTGCATTGACTTTCCTTGTTATAAGCTGTCCTTGTGCCCTTGTAATCAGTATTCCTCTTTCTTTCTTTGCAGGAATTGGTGGTGCATCATCAAGTGGCGTTCTTATTAAAGGTTCCAATTACATGGAATCTCTTTCAAAGGTTAAGTATCTTGTGTTCGATAAAACAGGCACAATGACTAAAGGTGTTTTTGAAGTTTCTGGAATTCATCACAATGAGATGGAAAACGAAAAGCTTTTGGAAATTGCAGCGATGGCCGAAAGTTATTCCACACATCCCATAAGCAAAAGTTTACAGACAGCTTATGGAAAAGAAATCGACAAGAGTCGGGTAAAAGATGTAAAAGAAATCAGTGGTCATGGAATCGGTGCAATTGTAGATGGTAAACAGGTGTTTGTCGGAAACGGAAAACTCATGTCTCAGGAAAATATCGAATACCATGACTGTCACTGTGTTGGTACAATCGTTCACGTTGCAGTTGATGGAAGGTATGCAGGACATATTGTTATTTCAGATATTGTAAAGCCTGATGCAAAGGAAGCAATCAGGCGTTTAAAGAAAATCGGTATCAAGAAAAATGTTATGCTTACAGGAGATGCAAAATCTGTTGCAGAAAAAGTTGCAGGGGAGCTTGAAATCGATGGGGTTTATTCAGATCTCCTTCCACAGGATAAGGTTTCAAAAGTTGAAGAACTTCTAAGTCAGAAAGCTTCAAATGAAATGCTTGCTTTTGTAGGGGATGGAATTAATGATGCCCCTGTTTTAACAAGAGCCGATATCGGTATTTCAATGGGAGCATTAGGAAGTGATGCGGCTATTGAAGCTAGTGATGTTGTTTTAATGGATGATAATCCGTTGAAGATTTCAAAGGCAATTAAGATTGCAAAAAAATGTATGAGAATTGTTTACCAGAACATTGGATTTTCACTTTTTGTGAAACTTGCTTGTCTTGTGCTTGGTGCCCTTGGAATAGCAAATATGTGGATTGCAATTTTTGCGGATGTAGGTGTGATGGTACTTTGTATCCTGAATAGCATTCGGGTATTGTTTGTTAAGAAACTGTAAAAATAAATATTTATATAGAAATAAAGGCACTGATTGTAAGGATTAGCGCCTTTGTGTTAATATTATCCTTGTATAGGTATTTTTTATCTATATCAAGGAGTTTATTGTGAAAGTTAAAAATGGTGTAATTTTCCTTTTGACAATCAGTCTTCTGACTGTCTTCTCAGGTTGTGGAAAAGACAAGGCAGTATCAAATGTAATGACTTTGGCCACAAGCTTCTCTGCTCAGGAAGCTGAAGCTTATCTTGCAGATTTTGATTTTGACTACCAGAAGCAGTCTGAAAAAGATATTAAATCATCTAAAGATGAAACAATCCGTAAATTAAGCGATTATAAAATTAAATATAATGTATACCGTAATGATATAAGTTCTGCAATGGCAGCATTGATGGCTATGGCAGATCCTGAATCTGCAGCAAGCCAGAAAGAAAAGAAAAATGCAAAAGATTTAACTGTAATCAGCTGGGGACCTCAGAATGTAATTCCTGGATATATGAGTAATCCTGAATTTTTTGTAGGTTTCTCCCAGCCTGTTAAAGAGCTGGCTGCTCTTGAAGCTCCAATGGAAACATGTGATGTATTTACAGTAACTCCTTCTGTAAAAGGTAAATATCGCTGGACAGGAACAAGAACACTTGTATTCCTTCCTTCTGAACCACTTGTTCCAACACAAATTTATACAATCACCGTAAATCCGGCTCTCAAAAGTCTTGATGGTGTAGTAATTTCCGGAGATACAATTTTTAAAACTGCTTCTGAAAGTGTTAAGCTCAGAAATGTTAAGCCGGGAACAACAATGGATAAAAACTACTATTATAGTTCATCCTCTGGTGTTCCTCTTGATAAAGCTGGAGATGCGATTGTAACTCTTAATATGCCTTTGTCAGCAGATGAATTTAAACAGTATATAAAAGTTTCTTACCTAGCGAAAAACAGAAGCTATTCTGTATCTGCTGTAGAAAGTTATTATGATGAAAAAGCTAAAAGTTCAAAATACCGCACGGTAGAACGATCAGCATTCTTCTATATCCATATTGATGGATCATTTGAAGCTAATTCTATTGTGGAATTAATAGCAAATGATGGAACAGATAATGCATCGTCAATTGAATACAATGTATTAAAACCATTCTCTCACAATTACACAGATTTTAATAACTATAACTTTACAGTATCAATCAGATTTACTCAGCCTGTTCAGAAATCAACAGTTGCTTCGAATGTTACAATTACTTCTGAAGCTGGCGAAAACATTAAAGTTTCAGATAAGAATGTAACAGTAAATGGATCTACTGTTATTTTGAGGGAACTTCCTTTTGAATATGATAAGGATTATACTCTTTACGTTAATACAGGACTTAAAGATATATTCGGACAGAATTTACAGTATACTGTTGATTCAACTATTAAGGTTCCAAAGGCAGCAAGCTATTTGGAAATGCTGGATAGAGGAAATAAAATTCTTGAAGCTCAGTATCCTCATAAGTTTATTATCGAACATCAGAACTTGAACTCTGGTGCTTATGCTGTTGAAAAAGTTGATGATCCTTTAACAAGTTCTTATCGTTCAGGAAAAGAAATTACTTCAAGTAATAGAGTTGACCTTAAGACAGCTCATGATAATTTGACACATATTGATGTAATTGAACTGGATCCATACTTAAAGAATGGTCTAGGTTTCGTAAGAGTTTCAGCAAATGCATCAATTCATAAATGGGATTACTGGGATAAAAAATATTATGATTACACATCTGATATTGATGTTTGTAATATTCAGGTAACTGACTTAGGAGTTACAGCTCGTGCAGGTTACGATAAAGTTGTAGCTCTTGTTCGTAAGCTTTCTGATGATACTCCTGTAAAGAATGCAACTGTTATTCTGTATTCAAACTCATCGTATCATGATGAAGAAATTGAGTCAGGTCTTAGAGATCCACTAGCTTCTGGAAAAACAGATGCAAATGGTTATGTTGAATTTGATGTTCGTGATTCAAAAATTCAGCAGGTTATTGAAGCTCAGTATAACAGTCGTCTTGCCCTGTTTGTAGAAAGCGGCAATGACAAAGTAACATACAATATCAATAATCACTCTCCATGGCGTTTTGGAATTTATTCAACATCATTTAAAAACGAATTTAATAAGAATCGTAATTTAGTATTTATGTTCACAGACCGTGGCTTGTACCGTCCTGGTGAAACTGTAAGCTTTAAAGGTATTGCAAAACATCTTGATCGTCATGGTCTTTCTTCTATGTCAGGTAATTACACAGTAAAACTTGAAAAACATACATGGGAAGAAGATGAAACATACGGAACTTTATCAACAACTCTTTCATCTGCCGGAGGTTTTTCTGGTTCATTTATAATTCCTAAAGATGTAAAACCTGGAACTTTGACAATTGGTCTTTATAATGGATCAAAAAGAATTGCTTACGAAGATCTTACAGTTGCGTTCTTTGAAAAGGTTAAGTTCCAGGCTAGTGCATCGGTTCCTGATGTAACATATTATCTTGGTGATTCAATTACTGCTGAACTTTCTGCATCATATCTTGCAGGTGGTTCTTTAACAGGAGCAAGCTATGATGCATACTGGTATAAGCAGGCAACTTCATATGTACCTCCAGTTCCTGAAGCAGCTAATTATGTTTTTGGTCCTGAATATTCCAACTATTCTTCAACTTACATTTCTGAAGCAAAAGGAAGTGTAAATGATGGCGGTCCAACAAGAATTAGCTGTAATACTGCACCTGATGTTATAGGACAGGCTTATGTTTATTCAGCAGAAATTGGTGTAACTGATATTTCTAATCAGCGTATATTTACTGGTGCTGCAAAGGTTGTTCATCCAGGTTTGTTCTATATTGGTGCTATTAAACGTATTGGTGCTGGATTCCCTAAGACAAAAGAAAAAGTTGAAATCCCTTTTGTACTTATGAAACCAGATGGATCTTATGCTTCAGCTGAACTTGTTAATGGAAAAATTGATTATACAATTACTCGTTCTTACTGGACATATCTTAATGAAGATTCAGTTGATGGAATGTATTCTCGCTGGGAAGAAGTAACTGAAACAGTTGAAACCGGTAAAGTAAATGCTGCAAGTAAAGGTTCAATAACATTTACTCCACAGAAAGCCGGGCGTTACAAACTTTCAATTACAGCGGTTGATAAAAAATCAAACAACATTAAAACAGATAAGAGTTTCTATGTAACTGGTAGCGATTACTGGTGGTATGATTCTGATAATGCTTCTGCATTGCGGTTGACTCCAGACAGAAACTTCTATAAAGCTGGTGACACTGCAAAACTTTTGCTTGAATCTCCGCTTACATCTGGTGATTATCTTGTAACAGTAGAAAGAGATACTATTATTTCATCTGAAGTAATGCACATTGACAGTCCATGTACTCAGATTGAGATTCCTGTTAAGGAAGAATATCTTCCTGTTGTATATGTATCTATCTGTTCATATTCAAAACGTGAAGGTGAGCCAACACATAAATACGGTGAACCAGATTTAGGTAAGCCAAAAGGATATTATGGTGTAACAGAAATCTTTGTAGATAAAGAACAGGCAAGCTTCAAGGTAGATGTAACATCTGCTAAAGATACATACCGTCCTGGAGAAGAAGTTACATTTGATATTCTTGCAACTAAGGATGGTAAGCCTGTTCCGAATGCAGAATTGACAGTAATGGTAGTAGATCGTGCAGTAATCGATTTGATTAATTACCATGTTTCTGATCCTCTTTCATTCTTCTATAACAGCAGTAACTATCCTCTTGCTGTTGTAGGTGGTGACTCACGATCATATCTTATGGATCCTGTTACATATAAGGTCAAATCACTTCAGGGTGGTGATGCAGAAAATGATGCAGGTAGTGATGAAAAACAAGAAAGAAAAGACTTTAGACCAACTGCACTGTTTGAACCAGAAATTATTACAGATGAAAATGGTAAAGCAAAGGTAACATTTAAACTTCCTGATTCTCTTACAACATACCGTGTTACTGCATTTGGTGTTGCAGAAAACCTCTTCTCACTTCAGGAATCTGAAGTTAAGGTTCAGAATCCTATTAACGTACAGGCAGTTCAGCCACGCAGACTCCGTGTTCGTGATACTGCAGAAGCCGGTGTAATTGTTACAAACCTTGATAATAAAAATCAGAAAGTAACAGTTTCTGTTTCAGTACGTGGACCACAGTCAAATTATGATAAAGATACAGAAAAAGGTCTTATTACAACTGCAGGTTCGGCATTCATTGATGATAAAACATCAAAGACAATTACAGTTCCTGCAGGTAAAACAATGCCTGTTTACTTTAATGTTGGTGCAGAAGCTGCTGGTAATATAGAGCTTGTATTTGATGTTAAATCAGATGTTCTTAAAGAAAAACTTATTTCAATGATAGAAATTGAAAAGCCATACACTTATGAAACGGTTGCTGTAACTGGTATGGTGGAATCGTCTTCTCCTGATAAAAAGGAAAAAGTAAGTGAAACTGAAAAAGTAATCATTCCTTCATGGTGTGAAGATGGAATGGGTGAAATTGAAATTACTCTTGATCCAACTCAGATCGGATTGATGGGTTCATCTGTAAGATATGTATTTGATTATCCATATGGTTGTCTTGAACAGCAGTCTTCAAAAATGTGGCCGTTGATTACTTTTGGAGATTATATTGATACATTTGGTCTTAAGAGTAAGGTTGATGATCCAAGAAAGGTTGTTACAAGCTGGTTTGCAACAGTTAAGAAGGAACAGCATGGAAACGGTGCGTTCCCTTATTGGCCTGGATCAACATATGACAACTATTATGTTTCTTTGAGATTCCTTCATATGTATAAGCTTGCAATCGATCGTGGTTATACACCAAAAGAAATTGGATATAACGAAGAAGATCTTCGCAGATATATCAAGTATGAGCTTTCAAAAATGAAAGAACTTAATAACTCGTATGTAGCATATGCTTGTTATGTATTAAGCCTCTATGATGATAAAGCAGCTGAAACTTATCTTGATAGTCTGTATAAATACTGTAATGATTCAAAAGCAACTGTAAATCTTTCTACAGCAGCTTATACTGCACTTGCATATCAGAATATGGCAGACAATGATAAAACAGCCAAGAAACGTGCAAAAGATCTTGGAGATAAAATCAGATCTTCAATCAAGCAGACAGGTCGTTCAGTTTCTCTTGATGCATTCCAGAATAACTATGGATATATTTATGGAATGTATTATAACGAATCTGAAACTCTTGCAACTCTGATGCAGCTTTATGTAATGCAGAAGCCAAATGATGAACTGGTAAATAAACTTCTCTTCACACTCCTTGCAAAACAGAAATCAGGTTACTGGCAGAGTACAGCAACTACAGCAAGAGTATTTGAAGCAATTTATGTTTTGATTAAAGAAAGAAAACTTGAAGGTCTTAATTTTGTTTCCACAGCTGTAATTGATGGTAAAACAAAACTTGCAGAAGGAAACTTTAAAGGTTTAGGTTCAAAACCAGTAACTCAAGTATACTCATTCAAGAGTGCTGAACTTAAAAATATTAAACGTAATACTCCTGCATCAATTGAATTTACAAAAGATGGTAAAGGTACTCTTTACTATACAGCCTTGATGCGCTATGCAATTCCAGAAGAATTGTGTGCTGCCAGAGATGAAGGCTTTGAAGTTAACCTTAAGATTACTGATGAAGATGGAAATGAAATAACAACTGTAAGTCCTGAATCTAAAGTAATTATTCTTGAAGCTGGAAAATCATATAAGTTTACTACAACTTATACAACAACTCAGAATAGGAACTATGTTGCATTCAGGGTTCCTGTTCCATCTGGAGCAGAAATTGTTGATTCAAGTTTGAGTACAGGTGCAAGTAAAAATACAACTGGTGATACTGCTCAGAGTCGTGGTGGTTACTATGATTATTACGATGACTGGTATTGTGATGATAAATACGAATACTTCTATGATAATGAAGCTCAGTATTTCGATAATTATATGTGGGCTGGAACTTCAAGTCAGACAATAACAGTTCGTGCTGCACGTAAGGGTGTTTATCCAACTCCTTCAGTACAGGCAGAATGTATGTATGAACCAGAAGTGTTTGGTCGTGCAGACGGTTATCTGTTTATTATTAAATAATGACAATAAAGTTTCGTAAATTTTTAATAAGTGTTTGTGCTGTGATTCTTACAATGACAGCACTGCACTTATTGTTTGCATTTTTACCATATTCTGAACTGGATTCATTTTTAAGAAAAGAATACAGCACCAGGGTTTATGATCGAAAAAATAATCTGGTTCAGATTACTCCACTTAATAATGGTCTTCGAAGAGAATATCTTGCATCTGCCGAAATTCCTGGTAAGGTGAAAAAAGCTTTTATCAAAGCTGAAGACAGAAGATTTTATTTTCATTACGGTGTTGATTTCTTTTCAATCTTCAGAGCATTCGTTCAAAATACTGCAAATAAAAAAAATGTCAGTGGTGCCTCAACCATTACAATGCAGCTGGCAAAAATAATTAGTCTGAATTACAACAATCAGGAAAATCTATACAGACAAGGTTCTTCGCGAACAATTAAAGATAAAATCTCAGAGGCTTTCTGTGCAATTAAACTTGAAGCGAGATTTACAAAAAAGGAAATTCTTGAGCTTTACCTTAATTCGATTCCATTTGGAAATAATGTTGAAGGAATACAGTCTGCAAGTCGTCTTTATTTTTCAAAAGGAACTGATGAACTTACTGACGAAGAAATTGAACAGCTTGCAAAAATTCCTCGAAGACCAAATCTTTACAGTCCTGAAAAAAAATATGCTTACCCATTTTATATGCCACACCTTGTGCGGTATCTTCGTGAAAATAATTATTTTTTGACTGAAAAAGAAATTAAAACAAGAACATATAAATCTTCTGTTCCTTTTGAAGTACATTTAAGTGCTGATATGAATGTTCAGGATTATGCACAGCAGTGTGCTGACTCAGCAATTCAAAATGCAAAGGACAGTCGTATTTCAAACATCAGTGTGCTTGCAATGGATGTCCAGACCGGACGGGTGCTTGCCTGGGTTGGATCAAATGATTTTATGGATGATGAACATTCAGGGCAAATTGATGGTGTGCGTTTTAAAAATCAGCCAGGTTCAAGTATAAAGCCACTCCTTTATGCACTGGCTCTTGATGAGGGAATTGTAAAACCAACGGATATTCTTCCAGATGTTCCAATGGAGTTTGGAACTGACAAGGCTTATATTCCTTTTAATTTTAATAATAGATTTAACGGACCAATTTCTCTTCGTGTATGTCTTGCATCCAGTCTTAATATCCCTGCAGTTTATGTACTAAATAATATTGGTGTTGATAAGTTTATAGAAAAGTTAAAGGAATTAAATTTTACTGACATTGAAAAAATTGGCCGGGAAGCAGATTTAGGACTTGCATTAGGTGGCGGTGAAGTTTCTCTTAAAGATTTTTTGCCGGCATTCTCGGTCTTTGCCCGTGACGGTAAGTATATACCACTTGAGTATCTTTCAGAAAAATATCATCCGAAAAAAGCTGCCGTTCCTATTCAGGTTTATTCTGTTGATAGTTCAAGAATCATTGCAAATTTTTTGTCAGAAAAAAATGGACGTTCTCTAGGATTTGGTCATTACCAGACCTTTGAAACTCAGTATCCATCAATTTTTAAAACAGGAACTTCCAATCAGTTTCAGAATATTACAGCACTTGGTGCAACTCCTCGTTATGCTGTTGCAGTATGGATGGGGAATTTTTCAGGAGAAACAGTTGTTGGTAAAACCGGAAGTTCCCTGCCTGCATCAGTTGCTAAAAAAGTTCTGGACTATCTTGAAAGTTGCGATGAAAAAGAAAGCCTTCAATTTGAAGAACCTGAAAATTATGAAAAAATTGAAGTATGCCAGCTTTCAGGTGAAATTCCGAATAAAGACTGTATTTCTACTGTTTACGAATATGTAAAAAAAGATGAAGTGTTAAGTCAGTGTACCTGGCATAAAGAAAACAATGGAAAAGTCGTAATTTATTATCCTCAGGAATATCAGTACTGGTATTCAATGAATCAAAGTCTGTATTCATCGGAGTCTGTTCGAATTAATTACAGTGAGACTCCGTTAAAGATTATTTACCCTCGTAATGATTCGTTGTTTTATATTGAAGAAAGTAAAATTAAGAGGCAACAACTTAATATTGAAGTAATTGGTGGTCTTGTAGATGAAATAGAAATTTACGTTGACGATCAGTTCTATGCAAAAAAAGAGCGCCCATTTATACAATCTATTCCTCTTGAAAAAGGTAAGCATAAATGCAAAGTCATTTGTGGTAATCAGGAAAATATTGTATTCTATGAAGTAAGATAAAACAGTTAAGGTTTTCGTAATAAAATTCCGGAAACTTGAAAATTCACTTTGAGGAAAATATGGATCATAAGACTTATTTATTTTTTGACTGCGAATGTGCAAACTGCTTTGATGGAATTGGAAAAATCTGTTCACTTGGATATGTTCTTGCAGATGATGAATTAAACATTATCGAACAGGAAGATCTTGTGATGAATCCTGAATGTGATTTTGACTGGTATCTTTTCAGTCCTAAAAATAAGTGTCAGTTGGCATATTCAAAAGATTATTTTAGAGCAAATCCAAATTTTGCTTCTTACTATAAAAAAATAAAAAAGCTTTTTACAAATGGAAATACTTATGTAGGTGGTTTTGCTGTTGCAAATGATGTTGGTTTTGTAAACAGTGCTTGTGACAGATATTATATGGATTACATTCTCTATCGTGCATTTGATGTTGAAAACCTTGCTGAAAAAGTTTTTGGCTGCAAGAAAAAACTTTTTGAATGGGCAGAATTCCTTGAATGCGATACTTCTATTTTAACTTCTCACAAAAGCGTAGATGATGCTGTTGTAACATTGATGGTTTTCAAAAAAATCTGTGAAAAGCTTCAGAAATCACCTGAAGAAGTTCTCAAAGAAAATAAGGATTTCTTTGTTAACACTGAAGAAGTTGCCCAGGCTGCAGAAGAACGTCAGTATAAGAAAGAAATGACAGCTAAAATTAAAGCGTATTACAATAAACATTCTCCAAATCCAATCAGAAAAAAATACCAGGGCCAGAAATTCGAACTTAATAAGAAAGTTTTTTCAGATCTTGACCGTGCATTAAATATTGCAAAACGTATTTATGATGGGGGAGGAGTGATTATGGAACGCCTTAAGGGAGCAGGAAATGTTGTGTTCCTTGATGATTCTATAGAACCTGAAAAAAAAGCATCCATGGAAAAAAAGGGACTTAAAATTGTTTTGGCTGAAGATATAGAAAAAATTAATGTTTAGTGGTAATCTTTGAATTGTAAAAAAAGAGGTTATAGATAAAAATGGCACAGATTGGTTTTGATTCAAAAAAATATCTGAAGTTACAGTCTGAACACATTCAGGAACGTATTGATGCTTTTGAAAAGCTTTATCTTGAATTTGGCGGAAAATTGTTTGACGACTATCATGCTTCCCGTGTTCTTCCAGGTTTTGCTCCTGATAACAAGCTCAAAATGCTTGAAAAGCTTAAGGATATTGCAGAAATCATTATTGTTGTAAGCGCTGATGCCATTGAACAGAATAAGATCCGTGGTGACCTTGGTATTACTTATGATGAAGAAACTCTTCGTCTTAAAAAGGAATTTGAAAAGCGCGGATTTTTGGTAAGTGGAATTGTAATTACTCAGTACACATGCCAGCCTGCTGCAGATAAATTCCGTGATAAATGTGCAAATCTTGGTATTAAAACATATCTTCATTATATCATTCAGGGGTACCCTGGAAACATTCCATTGATTGTAAGTGATGACGGTTACGGGCGCAATGAATACATTGCAACAAAAAGAAAGCTTTGTGTTGTAACAGCTCCAGGACCTGGATCTGGAAAAATGGCAACATGTCTTTCTAATATCTATCATGATCACAAGCATGGAATCAAAGCAGGATATGCAAAATTTGAAACATTCCCAATCTGGAATATTCCTTTACAGCATCCTGTAAACCTTGCATACGAATCTGCAACAGTTGATCTTGACGATGTAAACATGATTGATCCATTCCATCTTGAAGCATATGGTAAGACAACTGTTAACTATAACCGCGACGTTGAAACATTCCCTGTACTTAAAGAAATCTTCAAACAGATTCTTGGCGAAAGTCCATATCAGTCACCAACAGACATGGGTGTTAACATGGCCGGAAACGCAATCATCGATGACGATGTATGTCAGAAAGCCGGAAAAGATGAAATGCTTCGACGTTATTACATCACTGCATGTCAGGTTAAAAAAGGGAATGCTCCTAAAAGTGAACTTGATAAGCAGGAATTCCTTTTGAAACGTGCAGATCTTAAACCTGAAGACCGTGCAATTGTTCCTGCAGCATTAAAACGTCAGGAAGAAACAGGAAATCCTTGTGCTGCAATTCAGCTTGAAGATGGAAAAATCGTTGTAGGAAGAACTTCACGGCTTCTTGGTGCTGCAGCTTCTGTAGTACTTAAGGTTGTAAAACAGCTGGCAGGACTTCCACACGAAGAAAAGCTTTTGACAGAAGAATATGTAAAACCTATTCAGAAGCTTAAAACTGTTGACCTCAAGAGCAAAAATCCTAACCTTCATGTTGAAGAAGCTCTTGTTGCATTGGCTTGTGCGTCATCTACAAATCCAAAAGCAAAGCTTGCTCTTGATCAGCTGCAGAACCTTCGCGGACTTGAATTCCACTCATCTGTAATTCTTTCACCGGTTGATGAAGTTACAATCAGACGTCTTGGAATGCATCTTACATGTTCGCCTGAATACGAACACAAGGGCAAGTAAATATAAAGTCTAAAAAAATATTTCCGATAATGGAAATATGAAAAAATTTCTAGTTTTACTCACGTTATTATTGGTGCCTGCCTTTGCATTTGCACAGGAAAAGACACTTAATCCTTTGTATACATTGCCAAAAATTATTCCTGACAACAATGTTCAGGGAAGTATGGCTCAAAAATCAGATTCTGCAAAACCTATTATAGTTACCGAATCAGGAATTTATCGTGTTGCAAGTCAGCGTTCAATATTTCCACTGTGGACTGAAGGAAAAGGAAAACAGCTTCTTCGTGTTGAGCAACAGGTAGGACAGGGTAAAACTGTTGAAGCATTTTATTTTGTTACTTCAAAAGGAATTTTATATTCCAGAGATCTTAGAACTTTCGAGCCAAAAAATCAGGGACTTCCTGTTTTAACAATCAAAAAATATGATGGGAAAAATACAACCTTTGAAAAACAGGTTGCAGATATAAAAGATATTTCCTATAACCCTGAAAAACCAAGTCAAATGGTATGCGCTACAAAAGATACAGTTTATATTTCTGAAGACAGTGGAGAAAACTGGTCAATTTATGGTGCCCCTCGATCAGGTTCTTCTGGTTTAAAAGCTGTAGCTATTGCTACAATCCATACAAAAAAATCAGACGGAACAGTTGTTGATGAGGATTATGTATTCTGTTCTCATTCAACATATGGTTTTCATTATGGCAAGGTTTCTGCTAAGGCTTTGATAAATGTTGCAACAGGGCTTGCTGGGGCAGATCCTAATGTAGGTTCCGATGAAGTAAGTGATATTCTTCCAATTTTGTGTAAAAACGAAGATGGTTCAATTACAACAGAAATCTTTTTGGCACAGACATTTATTCCAAGAATCTATCGTTTTGATTTTGCACAGAAAAAATCAATATGCATTTACAAAGGAAAAGAACCCGCTGATACAATTGATGGCCTATATCTTGCAGATTCTTCAATTATTTACATGAGTCCTAAAACAATCAACGCTTATGATATTGCAGCAAGCGGTGAATCAAAACAGATTGCAAAATTTAATGAATATAAAAAAATTATTTCTGTAAGTCCATCACCAATATTTGCAGCATGGATTCCTCCTGCAGAAAGTGGATATAAATCTGGAGTTGTTCTGAATGAACTGTGGATGATGAACTCTGATACAGTAACTTCGCAGTTTGCAGAAAAAATTTCTGACCAGAAAAGTTTGTATGTTCCTGCATATCAGGCATACCTTTCTAATGGTATTGAAAAATACAAAAAGTTGATTCGTGATCATAATCTAAACAGTCTTGTAATTGATATGAAGGATGATTATGGTCTTTTGCGTTATGAATCTAAAGATCCACTAGTAATGTCTAAAGCAAAGACAAGTCAGTATGCAATCGATATTGATAAGTTCATAACTGAATTCAAAAAAGATGATGTTTACTTAATTGCCCGTATTGTTGCTTTTAAAGACCGCAATCTTGCAAAGTACGGTGACGGAAAGTATGCAGTATGGAATAAAGCAACTGGTAAACCATGGATTGGAACTCGTGGTTATGAAACAGATGATGATGGTAATAAGGTTATGACTTATTACGATGAGAATTGGGTTGATCCATACTGTCCTGAAGTTTGGGAATATGATGTTGCGATTGCAAAGGAATTAATTGCACGTGGTTTTGATGAAGTTCAGTTTGACTATATCAGATTCCCGACAGATGGTACAAATCTTTCAAACGCTCAATACAGATGGCAAAGCCCTGGAATGGATAAAGAAAGTGCACTAATCAGTTTCTTGTCTTATGCCAGAGAAAATATTAATGCTCCAATTGGAATTGATATTTATGGAGCAAACGGCTGGTATAGAACTGCTGCCCGTACAGGACAAGATGTAGAAACTCTTGCAGAGTTTGTTGATGTAATCTGTCCGATGTTCTATCCATCACACTTTGAAAATAAATTCCTGAACTATGAACCATATGAGGAGCGTCCTTATCGTATTTACTTTTATGGAACATATCGTAATACGGTAATTGCTCGTAATAAAGTAGTAATCAGACCTTGGGTACAGACATTCTTCCTTAATGTCCCTTATGACAGACAGTTCTATAATGCTGAATATGTTAAGAAGGAAGTTTTCGGTGTTCGTGATTCAGTTAATCGTGGATACATGCATTGGAATAATGCCGGAAACTATTCCAATCTTGCAGTTGATCCTGCAGATAAACCTTATAAAGGTCGTGCAACAGAAGCAAAGCCTGAATACAGAAAACCTGCAATCGGAGCAAAAGAAGAACGTAAACCAAGTCAGGCTTCTATCAGCATTCAGGAAGAAATGATGAATAAGATTTTATTGTGGGATTCTGTCTATAACCAGGATAGTGAAAACTTATAATTTATTTTCTAAATAGAGAGTGGAACTATGAAACAGAAAATTAAGATGCCAAAAACAAAAAGAAAAATTTCAAATCGTGTGACAATGCTTTTGCCAAGTATCGGACTTAGTCTGTTTGTTTGTCTTGGACTTGCAATATTCATACTTCCACCACCAGTATTCTCATCTACAAAAGCAAAAACGATTAAAGAAAAAAGTGCAGAGCTTGTTCAAAAACAGGATGCTTTGATTCTTGATAAAACAAATAGCTATTACAATAAAGGTCTTTATCTTAAAGCAGTAGATGAAATTAATATTGCAATTGAAAATCACCAGGAAACAAATGATATTCCTGATAATATTCAGCTTATGGCAGAAGCTTCATATTATGCATGGATTAATTCAGCTTTCAAAAATAATAGAACTCCAAAGCTTAGTGATTATAATAAGTTTATTATGTATCTTACACTTCATCCGGAAGTAATGAGTCCAAGAATTGAAAACTTAATCGAAGAAATTTATCAGAATGAAAAGAATTATCTTGAAAGTCTTCGTATCGCAAATATTGAAAAAGACGATAAAGTTAAACTTGAAAAAATCAGAGCAACTGTTGTTAAAATTGATTCTGCAAAAAGAGATTTAACTGCGGTGGTAGCACATGAAACTTCAGTTAAAGAAGTAAAACGTGCAATCCAGATTGAAAAAGATTATGCAAGAGCACAAAGAATAAAATATGTGATGATTTCATTATATATTTTGATCTTTGCTGCTATTGTTGTCCTTATTGTCATAATCTATAGAAATCATAAACGCACACTTGAAGCTCAGAAACAGTTTGAAACAACAATGAAAGTTGTTGCTATTCTTCAGAGAGACACTGAAAATGGAGAAAGTCCTTATCAGCCATTGAAGAGTAAAACTGACGATGAAAATGAGAATACTGCTGTAAAACTCAGAAGAAGGGTAGGTCTTTCTGACTTCGAATCAGAAAAGCTTGCAGTAGCATATTTTGACAGCGAAACTGCAAAAAAAGATTTTCTCGTGCTTCAGAATGAATGTATTGAATTAGGAGATAAAATTGATAAGGCAACAGGACGTGCCCGTAATTCAAAGAAGGTAAGTGAACTTGTATTTAAGCTGTGTAAAACTGCTGGTGTTGATGACGAACTTGCCCTGATTTATTATTGTGCGGCAATGGTTTATGATGCAGGATTCCTTTCTATTTCTCGAAATATTCTGCAAGGTGAACATTTAACAATTAAAGAACGTTATGAAGTAAGAAGTCATGTTCAGAAAGCAAATGAATATTTTGGATTCATTCCTGAAAGTGTCAGAAGAATTTTTCTTGATGCTGCAGAATTTCACCATGAAAATATGGATGGTAAAGGATATCTTGCAGGGCTTTCAAATACAAAAATTCCTTTGATTGCAAGATTTATTCGTGTGGCAGAAAGTTACATTTCTCTTGTTAACTCACGTTCTTATAAAAAAATTATGGATGCAAATTCTGCTTTAACTGAACTTAGTAAAAAAAGTGGAATATACGATCCTAAAATTCTTGCATTACTTGAAAAAGTAATCTAATCAAAATAAAATACTTTTATGGATAACACATCATACACACCAGAGGAGCCAATTGCTGCTATTGCAACAGCTTTGGCTCCAAGTGCTCTTGGCATTATTCGAATGTCAGGAAAAAATTCTATAGAACTTCTTTCAAAGTTATTTTCAAGACCTAAAGCATTGCTTGCTGCAGAAGGTAATTCAATTGTTTATGGCTGGATTAAAGATGGTGATAATAGAATTGATGAAGTTCTTGTAAGTGTATTTAAAGGTCCTAAATCCTTTACTGGTGAAGATATGGCAGAGATCAGCTGTCATGGTGGAACTGCAGTAATCAGTACAATTTTTAATCTCCTTCTTAAAAACGGTTTCCGTCAGGCAGAGCGTGGAGAATATACATTCCGTGCATATATAAATGGAAAAGCAGATTTAACAAAAGCTGAGGCTATCAGAGAAATTATTGAAAGTAGAACTGATTCAAGCCGTGGAAGAGCTGCTGGTCGTCTTGCTGGATCTCTTTATGATGAAATTTCTTCTATAAAAAAATTGATTATTGATACACTTGCAGCTATTGAAGTTGAAATTGAATATCCTGAGGATGAAGAAACAATCGCAGATGCATTTAATCGTGATGGAATTGTAGAAGCAATCTCTCGATTGAAAAGCCTCAATGATTCCTGGAAAAGTGAAAAGTTATTTCAGGACGGTGCACGCCTTGTATTATGTGGTAAAACTAATGCTGGAAAATCCAGTCTCTTCAATTCAATGCTAAAAGAAGATCGGGCGATTGTCAGCGATATAGAGGGAACAACCCGTGACTGGATTGAAAGCTGGATCAGTATTGACGGCATTCCTGCCAGATTATTTGACACAGCAGGACTTCGTAGTACAGACGATTATGTAGAACAGGTCGGTGTTGAAAGAACTCATGACCTTTCTGAAGATGCTGATGTAATTTTGTATCTTGCAGATTCAACTCAGAAAATAAATGATGAAGATTTGAAATTTCTTAAAGCTTTTTCAACCCCGGTTATTTTTGTCTGGAATAAATTGGATAAAATAAATCAGAATGAAAAACCTGCTTTATCTGAAAATACGAAAAAAATAATTCCATCTTTAACAAAAGAAGTTTATGTATCAGCAAAAAATTCTTCTGGAATTGATGAGTTAACAGCTACCCTTAAAAATATCTTGACTGCTGGAAAAGAAACAAGTCGAGAACATGCAGGACTTGGATCAAGCCGTCAAAAAATTGCTGTTGAACAGGCGCTTGAATGTGTGGAACATGCACTTGTGGCTGCAGATGATAATTATACTCTTGATGCTGTTGTTCAGGATCTGGAAGATAGTTTGGATTTTCTTGGCGAAATTACTGGAGAGGTTACTCCAGATGATGTTCTTGGAAGTATCTTCAGTAATTTCTGTGTAGGAAAATAAGTTATTTTTTTACAGCTTCATACAAAGGGTAAACCTTTGCAGCAATATAATTCAAATTAGATATTCTTGAATCATTTGATGGATGTGTACTTAAAAACTCTGGTGTTGTGGAACGTGTAAGTGTGTTCATTTTAGTCCATAAGTTTGTTGCATCGTATGGATTATATCCTGCTCGTGCCATAAGCTCTGTTCCAAAATTATCTGCTTCTGTTTCTTGTGATCTTGAAAATGGAAGGTTCAGAATTAAGTCAGCTCCAAGGCTTATAATTTCCTGCCCTGTTTTGTCCATACGAAGTAATTTTGTTATTGCGTTAGTTCCAAGTTCTGTAATTAACTGATGGCTCATTTGTTCACGGCTGTGTTCACGAAGGGCATGTGAAATTTCATGACCAAGGACTGCTGCAAGTTCAGAATCAGTTAACTTTAAGGTATCTAAAAGTCCTGTGTAGACAACAATTCTTCCACCAGGAAGACACCAGGCATTAATTGTTTTATCTGTAATAACATTTATCTGCCAATCCCAGTTTATTGCATCGGATCTAAAAAGCTTTGTTTGTTCAATAAGTCGATTTGCAATTGCCTGAACACGTTTAACTTGTGCTGCATTTTGATTTAATGTACCATTGCTTTTAGCTTCTGAAATAACCTGTTCATAGGACAACTGAGAACTGTGTTCAACCATGACAGGAGAAAAAATAAGTAATTGCTGACGAGAGTTACCTGCAATTCCGTCCACTGTAGTTGTAGAAAGGCAACTGGTTGCCATAAATACAGAAAGTAAAATTGCAGGAATTAAAATATGTAATTTCTTCATATAGATATTATTACATGAAAAAATTACATATTCAATAAATAAATATTATTTTTCTTTTCCATAAAGGAATGGTTTTGCCCAGATTGTATTAAATACTTCAATGAGCGGTCCCATAAAGAAGGCTGTAATAATAGTTCCGATTCCAGCAATAGCAAAAATTTCTTTCCCGATTGTTAATGCGTGTTCTCTATTACTGAGGGACAATCCATCGTTATTATAAAGAGCAAGTATCAGTAATCCCACTCCAATAATAACACAGATTACATCAGTAATAATTCTTACGTAGAAGAATTTTCCTTTCTTCCATGTGTTTGAAATAATCAAT
The DNA here is from genome assembly GCA_018385415.1 of Treponema sp. Classification (GTDB taxonomy): domain Bacteria; phylum Spirochaetota; class Spirochaetia; order Treponematales; family Treponemataceae; genus Treponema_D. The sequence goes on from JAHAZA010000111.1 coordinate 54,116, forward strand.
GCAACTGCATCATATGTTGATACACCAAGGTCTGCTGTCATGTAGAAAGCAGATCCGATACAGATAACAATAATTCCGATTACGATACAGATAATTCTTGCCCAAAGAACAATTCCAACTGCAGCGCCTTCTGTGCTGAGAATAACTGTAACAGGATTTGCCATAAGGAATGCAGTAAGTTTTGCAAGTGTAAATTCTGTAATATACCCAAGTAAGAACAGGTTGATGAATGTTGCAATTCCAATATAGTGTCTGTCAAAAACCAGCATAAAAATAAAAAGAATAGCATTTACAATAACATACAAAGTTCCAAAAGATGTTAAGTTGATTTCTTTTCCAAATAATAAAATATTTACATCAGGAATGATTTTATCAAGGCCTGCCATTAATGCCTGAAATGGATCTACACCAAACGCTGCTACTTTGAAAAATCCTACGCTGATAGCACAGATCACAACTCCGAAAAGTGACATACCGATTCTTTTTCCAAGATGATCAGGCTTCTGCCAGATTGTTTTTGCTGCCATATTTACTCCTACATTGTAGATAAAAAAATACTTCTTATTTCTATCAATATCACTTATATAGAAACAATTCAAGGAATAGTAAGAATTGACTTGTCAATAGTATGACATTATATTTAAATCTATGGTTAAATTTTTATCAATAATTTGTATGTCACTTGCTTTAATTGCTGGTCTTGTAATTCCTCTAATATTGATTCTCGTAATTAAGAAAAAAATGAAATCTTCATTGAAGCCATTTTTTACCGGCTGTGTTACTTTTGTTCTATTTGCTCTGATAATTGAAGGTGTGTTGAATTTCCTGATTTTTAACAGATTGATTGGTGCAGAAAAAATGATGGCGTTACCAACCTGGCTTTATGCCATAATTGGTGGTCTTATGGCAGGAATTTTCGAAGAAACCGGACGTTATGTTGCATTCAGGACTTTTTTGAAAAAAGATCTTAGTATTATTAAAACTCCCTTTGTCTATGGTGCAGGACATGGAGGTGTGGAAGCTTTTATTATTCTTGTATCTGGAATGGCTACAAATCTTGTGTTAGCAATTTTAATAAATAAAGGGTCTTCGTCTATATTGTTAAAGGATGCCTCAGTGGAACAGGTTGATCAGATATTAAAAATGATTGAAACGATAAAAACTGCTTCACCGGCATTGTATCTTGTTTCTGTTTTTGAACGTCTTACAACAATTGCATTACATATTCTGTTGTCTGTAATTGTATGGTACGCTGCAAAATGTAAGAAAATACAATATTACTTTGCTGCTATTTTGCTTCATGCATTTGTGAATTTTTGTGGAGCAGTTCTTATGGACAAAATCCATTTGATGTGGGTGGAAGTTGTTCTCATATTTATAACATCTATGGTGGGACTTTTTGCAATTGCAATATGGTATCACGAAGACAAAGATCCTGAAGCAAAACAGTTACGGCTTTTCTAAAGTGTTTCCCAAATTCCCTTATATATACAATGGAATATTTAGTGCAAATTCTTGAAAAAAACACGGGGATTTGGTATATTTACCTTCAGTATGAAGGCTAAAGAAGGTGTAAATTCTATGACAGAAGAGTTACTCAAAAATCTTAAAGTTATGCATACTATTATTTTTTTGTGAATTTTTTGAAGGCTGAATTCTTTTTAGAATCAGCCTTTTTTTTCGTCAAACTGACAAAGAACCAAAGTTCTTTGCAGTTTAACTAAGCTATAGATCAAGATTGCTTCGCAACTTGATAAATCAGATTCAAAACCGACGCTGCGCGCGGTTTAATCCATAGAGGAGTATTTTTATGGCAAAAAGAGAAGACATTAACAAAGTTCTGATCATTGGTTCAGGTCCAATCGTTATCGGACAGGCTTGTGAGTTCGACTATTCAGGAACTCAGGCTTGTAAAGCTTTGCGTGAACAGGGTTATAAAATTGTATTGGTAAACTCAAACCCTGCAACAATCATGACTGACCCGGTTATGGCAGACGCAACTTATATTGAACCACTCAACGTTGAACGTTTGAGCCAGATTATTGAAAAGGAACGTCCTGATGCTCTTCTTCCAAACCTTGGTGGACAGACTGGTTTGAACATGGCTATGGAATTAAACAAAGCCGGTGTTCTTGATAAATACGGAGTAAAAGTAATCGGTGTAAATCTTGATGCTATTGAACGTGGTGAAGACCGGGAAATCTTCAAGGAAACAATGAAGAAGCTTGGAATTGACACTCCTCGTTCCGGAATCTGTCACACAATTGAAGGGGCTGAAAAAATTGCTGAAGAAATCGGATTCCCATTAGTTGTTCGTCCAGCTTACACAATGGGCGGACAGGGCGGCGGTTTCTGTTACAACGTTGAAGAACTTCGCACAATCGTAGCAAACGGTCTTGATCTTTCTATGACACATCAGTGTTTAATTGAAGAATCAATTCTTGGTTGGGAAGAACTTGAAGTTGAAGTTGTTCGCGACGCTAAGAACCAGATGATTGCAATCTGTTTTATTGAAAA
>JAHAZA010000112.1 GCA_018385415.1 Treponema sp.
ATTTCAAGCAGCTGATTCGATTAATGAACGCCTAAGAAAAAAAACAATATACGAAAATCTACAAAATTCATTTAACATAAAAAAGGCTGCCCTTTATTGAAAATATTTCAACTTTAAGGACAGCCCCTTGCCTTAAGGAAATTATTGACGTTTGCGCTCGCACGCATATGTCATCATTGCATCAACTTACACTAAACCCTGAGCAATCATTGCCTCAGCTACTTTTACGAAGCCGGCAATGTTTGCACCAGCCTGGTAGTTAATGTATTCACCGTCTGTAAGACCAAATCTCTTAGCTGTGTTAAGACAGTTGTCATGGATGTTACACATGATGCTGTCAAGTTTTGCGTCAACTTCTGCAGCAGACCAGGAAAGGCGTTCTGAGTTCTGTGACATTTCGAGACCAGATGTTGCAACACCACCAGCATTTGAAGCTTTTCCTGGAGCGTACATGATTTTTGCAGCCTGGAATTTAGCAACAGCAGCGTTATCAGAAGGCATGTTAGCACCTTCAGCAACAAGTTTACATCCGTTCTTCAAGAGCATTTCTGCATCAGCTTCAAGAAGTTCGTTCTGTGTAGCACATGGGAATGCACAGTCACATTTAACTTCCCAAACTTTTTTGCCTTCAAAATATTTTGCAGAAGGGAACTGTTTTGCATATTCAGAAATACGACCACGTTTTACACACTTAAGCTCTTTAACCCAGTCAAGTTTTTCCTGTGTGATTCCGTCAGCATCGTAGATATATCCGCTTGAGTCAGAAAGTGTTACAACTTTTGCACCAAGCTGGATAAGTTTTTCTGCAGCATACTGAGCAACGTTTCCAGATCCTGAAACTACACAAGTCTTTCCTTTGAAATCCTGACCTTTTACTTTGAGCATTTCGCGAGCAAAGTAGATAAGACCATAACCTGTAGCTTCTGTACGAATCAAAGAACCACCGAATGTAAGACCTTTACCTGTAAGAACTCCAGTATATTCGTCACGGATTCTCTTGTACTGTCCGAAGAGGTAACCAATTTCCCGTCCACCAACGTTTTTGTCACCAGCTGGAACGTCAACGTCAGCGCCGATGTGGCGGTACAATTCTGTCATAAATGACTGGCAGAAACGCATAACTTCTTTATCTGATTTTCCGTGTGGATCGAAGTCAGAACCACCTTTACCACCACCCATTGGGAGTGTTGTCAAAGAGTTTTTAAGAACCTGTTCGAATCCCAGGAACTTAAGAACTGAAAGGTTAACTTCTTTAGAGAAACGAAGACCACCTTTGTAAGGTCCGATAGCAGAGTTGAACTGAACACGGAAACCGCGGTTAACATGATAGTTACCAGCATCATCCATCCAAGGAACACGGAACATAATAACACGTTCTGGTTCTACCATTCTTTCCAAAATTGCATTTGGTTCCAATTCTGGCATCTTGTCAACTGCAGGTTCGAGAGTTGTAAGAACTTCTTCTACAGCCTGAAGGAATTCTGGTTCGTTAGCATTCTTAGCTTTAACTTCTTCCCAGATTCTGTTTACATAAGCGTTTTTCATAATGTTACCTCTAATCTGTGTTCTTATGTATAGTACTGAACACTAGAAATATTTTAACATCTATTAAATATTTGTAAAAGTATTTAAGTTTAAAAAAATGAGGAATTTTTTAGTAAGTGAGTATACATATTAGTAGTACTTTTTAGTACTACTTAATACCTTCTTTTATGGGAATTTCGGTACAGCCGCCCTATTTTTCCAGTTTTACGCCAACTGTAATTTTACGGGAAGGCATATAATAGTTATCGTGGTAAGGAACTCTCTGGTCCAGGAGATTTGTTCCTTTTACGTAGAGTTCAATATGTTCTTCTGGCTTTACTGAAATAGAGGCATTTAAGAGATGAGATGCAGGATAATAAGAAGTATTATCATTTGTTTCATATCTAAAACTTGTATAACAGTAATCAACTGACAATAACATTTTCTTGTATCTTGCACAGATTCCTGCGTGTGCCTGCCATTCCGGTATCCACATAATCTGCTTTCCTGTTGAACACAGCTTTGCGCCAGTGTAAGTTCCATCCAAATTAACAGCAAGAATATCATTAAACAGATTCATAGAAAAACCAACTGTTGCTACATTATAAAAAGCATCGCCATTGTTTTCTGGAATCATTTTTGAGCCAGAAGTTCCCCAGCGGATTTTGTTACCATAATACGATATTTTATATTGAGCCCAGAGAGGAAAATCATTTCTACGGAATCCCATAAAACCGCTCCAGCCTTCTTCTGGTTTGAGAGATGGGTTTCCTTGAGCATAACTTGTATCAGGCCAATATAACTGATTGAATGTTGGCATAACAAATTCCCTGAATGCAGAAACAGTTAACCCCTGCCAGCCAAATGTGAGACGAGGAAGCACAACCCCACCACATTCTGCTGTCTGCCAGAACATTCCCACCAGCTGTGGCTCTACATAAAAATCACCGAACTCAAACTTTTTTGAAGCACCAAGCTTTTCAACAACTCTTATGGCTCTGCTATTAAAAGGCTGAAATTCTACATCAATTCCACCTGTAAAATCACAATACCATTTAATATTTTCTGCAACAGAAAATTTGTTGAATGCAGTATTATCAATATTGTTTGTAAGATAATTATTTACATATCTAACATTACTGAAATTATAGAAGAAACTTGTGTCTGATTTAAATGAATCATTGGAATATGAAAAATTTACATTGTTTCTTGTTGCAGCATCCTGTTCAATTCCTGTATTCATATCGGAATTTCGATTTGCCTTGAGTTTATTGTAGGAAAACATATTGCTGCCGTAAAGCTTTGCATTGTCTGACAGATTTACATTCCAGGCAAAGTTGACATTACCCTGATTGGAATAATTATATCTTTCTGTACCCAAGGGCGCTGGACGTTCAAATTCATTTGCTGCAAAAATTACATTTGTACCAAGATTAAAATTAAATTTATTTATCGTCTTGTCATACTGAATTTTCGCAGCCCATGTATCAAAAAAATTCTTTTCATAACCAGACACAGATACATCGGCCAAAAATTTGTCCCCGCCATTTCGGGTAGTAATGCGAACAATACAGCCTGCAAACTCTGTCTCAGAAAGCGAAGGAACATCTTCAATCTCAATAGTTTCGATTGAACTTACATCGATTGAGTTCCAGTCAAACTCTCCTGTAGTAGAATTATTTGAAAGAATTCCATCGATATAAACTTTTACACAAAAGCCTGCATAACCTTTGTACGAAACATTGGACATTGCCCCAGTTCCACCGGTGGTCATAACAAGAACACCTTCAGAACTTAAGAAGTCCTGAATATTTTCAGGCTGCTTCTGTTGTATCTGTGAAGAAGTAAACTGTCTTACAGATGCATTCTGGTGATGTGAAGTTTTCTGGTATTGCGGATTATTTTTCTGGGCAGCAATATCTTTTTCTTCTTCAATGTCAGCATCAGACTTTACATTTTCATCCTTGATGATTGAAAATCGAGACGAAGGACCAAAACCTGGGTTTTCAATATGAGAAGACTGTGAATATGCTATACCGGTAAGGAATGTTACCAGCATCAATGGAAAAATAATCCTGTTTGTCATTTTAATTTATTCTATTCGTAGAGGGCGAGGATTTTTGAAAGCTCATCATCATTTACAGCCTCTCCCATCCTTGTACAAACTGTTTCATTGTTACCTGAACCAGCAAAAGTATACGAAGATGAATATTTATTCTGCAATTCTTCAAGTGTTGTACAAACAGACTGATAATCAAGAGGACAACATATTTTAAGTGATTCACCTTCAAGCTTCATACCCACTGCATAAAAATTTCCTGCAGGTGTATATTCTGTTCCAGAACCTTCTGCGACCTGACAGAAAAATAAAATATACCCATCTGTAGTTTTTACAGTTGAATCAGATACAACATTATAAAGAACACTCATTGATTTATCGTTAATCTGATTCTTTGATACAACGTATTCACTATGCCATCCATAATTTTCCCAAGTTCCTAAAAGGTCATTAGGATCAAAGTCAGGTGAATACCCTCCACCCGGTTGAGTACACGATGTAATTACAGCAATTACAAAACAAGACAAAATTAGTCCGAAAATTCCCCGGACAAATTTATTAGACTTCATACAACCTCCTATTGATCGTACGACATTAAGATGAGATTCTCCGTCTGACTTTAACAGTAGAATAGACTGCCCTGACTTTCACAGGATTGGAGTTTAAAAGAATTGATTAGACTATAAATTAAATAGACAAAAAAAGCAACGAGTATAAAAATCAGTTAGCTGAAGCTTTTCGCTTTGCATCTGATAAAACTCTTTTTAAATATCTTATTGCAGAACAAATTCTTGCAGCTAGATAATCGCTAGAAGAAAGTCCTAGCTCCTTATATGTAAGCTTAAGGCTTTTTATTTCACCTTTTTTCATTTCGGCAAAATTTCTGCTCAAGCTTGCTTCACCATAACGCTCTTTATTCATAATGCTCTTTGACATAAGCTCGTTAAGAAAAAGGCACTTGTACTTACTTACAATCTGATTAAAGAAATAAATTTCTTCCGAGTAACGCATTCCATCTTTAAAACGAATTCCAGCATCAATTATACGTCGCTTCATTATCGAATTAGGTATCGTATAGCAATTCTTGAAAATTTCATCTTTTAGTGAAATGTAAAAAAGATTAACATGGGAGTTTGCTTTTGCAAGACGTGGAATGCGCTGACTTTCTTTTTCATGATTAGCAGTAATCAGATCAGCATTCGGTTCTTCGGTTAAAAGGGAAAGTCGTTTTACAAGGCTGTCCTTTAACCACATATCATCAGAATCATTAAAGGCAATAAATTCTCCACGGCAAACATCAAGCCCGGCATTTCTAGCACTAGCTACGCCACCATTTTTAAGATGCATTACCTTGATTTCGATAAAAGAATTTTCTCCACTGCCAAAATCTGCACTGGAAATTCCATCCAGATACTCAGCAGTTCCATCAGTAGATCCGTCATTGCAACAGATGATTTCACTTATTGTGTCTTCAAGGGAATAAGTCTTTACCAGCTTTTTGTCCTGATAAAGATTTTCAATTTCAGAAAAGACTGACGAAATAGATTCCCGTGCAGTCCGGTTCGAGTTGTAAAATGGAATTACAACCGATAAAAAAACTTTTTTCATATTTGTACTACCTGTTAAATTGTTGTCAATCCACAGCTGCTTTAATCCATTAACTTTATATTACAATATTTTTTTTATAATGACCACAACAAATAGGCTATTTATTTAAATTAATATAAAGAAAAAAATTAGTCTGACAAAAACTTTTTCAAGTCATTCATAACCTTTCTTTTATTTGCAATCCATTGTGGTTCAATCAAGATATTTTTTGCACCATCTCCTGTTAATCTGTGCATTACAATATCAGAAGGAATTATTGAAAGTGCTTTTTTTAATATCGAAAAATATTCATCCATTTCAAGAACTTTGAATTTTCCCTCTTCATAATCCTTAGCCAGATCAGTTCCCTTAAGTACATTCAAAACCTGAAGCTTGAGACCATCAGTTCCTGTCTTAAGTGCAAACCTTACGGTCTCAAGCATAACATTTTCGTCCTCTCCAGGAAGGCCGAAAATAATATGAGTTACAATATGAATATCAGGATTAATTTCTTTAATTCGTTTTACTGCATCAATGTAATCTTCATTAGAATAGTGACGGCGAATATAACCTGCAGATTTTTCATTGCTGGTCTGAAGTCCAAGCTCGATTGAAAAATATTTTCGGCCGACGGTATTGCCATCCATGAACTGTTCTTTTGTAAGATCATGGATTTTTTCTAATATTGATTGTCCGACACAGTCAGGTCTCGTTCCAATGGCAATACCGGCAATTTGTGGATTCTCTAATGCTTCTCGGTATTTCTTTATGAGGGAATTTTCATCACCATATGTATTTGTAAAATTCTGAAAGTAGGCAATGTAATTTGATTTTGACTCATCAATGTTTTTTATTTTATTCGCTACAAGCTTCTTTGCCTTTTCTATCTGCTCTGAAATTGAAAAATTCCTTTCTGCAGCAAAATCTCCAGAACCTGATGCAGAACAGAATATACATCCTCCTACCGCTTTTGTTCCATCGCGATTAGGACAGGTACAGCCTGCATCCAGAGTAATCTTATATATTTTTCGCCCGAATATTTTTTTATAATACTCGCTTACAGATGTATAAGTCATAAAAAAACCTGAAGTCATTTGGACTTCAGGTTTAATTATATCACATTATCTTGATTGTGCAGATGAAAGGAAACATGCGATTCCTTCTGCAGGGTAATGTTCGCGAAGATTTTTTACTACTTCAACTATTTTTTCTGCTTCATCTTTTGAGCAATAGATAATCATCATTTCATTTAACTGAGGCCAGATTGCATCTCCAAGCTTTGGATTACTGTAGCCAGAACCTGTTACATTATCAATCTTAGTATAGTTAAATACAATTTTTTCTTTTCTGAAACTGTCAAAGAAGTCTTCTTCAACAGCCTGTGAAAATATAAGTTCAACACGTACTAATTCATTAGTCTGCATCTATTAGTCCTCCTTTGTTTTATTTTCAGAATCTGCATTACTGCTACCATCTGATGTTTTTTCATTCAATTCTGAATTAGAGAAATCATTTTTTCTTGTTTTTATGCCAACTTTCTTTGATTCAGATTTTTTCGATTCTTTTGAAGCATCACGTTTTGCAACAGAAACAATCTTCTCTTCTTTTTCTGCATCAACTCTTTCAAATCTTTCTTTCTTAGCAACAAGCTTTTTGATCTTTGCCTGATTTTCAGGAGTTGGTCTTTTTTCAAGACGAGCAATCTTTTTATTGAGCTTTCTGATTTTTCTTTCATGACCAGCATTGAAAATGTAATACAATGAAGGCATTACGAACAATGTCATTAATGAACCAAAGCTCAAACCACCAAGTACTGTCATACTGATTGGCTGTACCAATTCAGTACCCTCACTTGGGAAGAACGCCATTGGTACGAGAGAGATGATTGTTGTCAAAGTTGACATCAAAATTGGGCGCAAACGGCTGCGGGCAGCTTCAATACAAGCTTCCATCAATCTATAACCACGCTTTCTCAACAGGTTTGTATAATCTACAAGTACAATACCGTTGTTTACGATCATACCTACAAGCATCAAGAAACCGAAGATAGAAACTGTACTCAATTTCTGTCCACTTAATAAGTAAATGAAAGCAACACCAATGAATGACAATGGAATAGTAAAGATAACAATAAATGGATCTTTGAAAGATTCAAACTGACTGGCCATGATAGCAAATACAAGAGCTGCCGCCATGATAATTACGATAACAAAGTTAATTCCGGTTTCGATAAAGTCTTCATTATCTCCAGAGAATGTAATTGAAACATTATCTTCCTGAGGCACATTCTCGTTAATAACAGCATTTACTTTTTCCTGAACATCGCGGATTGATGTACCACGTTTAGGAGTTAATGTAATCTGTGTCATACGAGCCTGTTCCTGACGCAAAATACTAACAGGTGCTGTAGATTCTTCATAATGTGCAAATGTTGAAAGAGGAATTCTCTGTCCCTGCTGTGTTGTTACGAAAATTCTATCCAGGTCATTAAGCTTTGATTTATCTTCTTCTGCAAGTGAAACAATCATATCAATTTCATTACCGTTATCTTCATAACGAGTTGCAACCTGACCATCAATATTAGCCTTAATTTCAGCACCTACAGAATAAACATTAAGTGCAAGGTTATACATCAAATCACGATCGAATACAATTTTGACTTCTGGCAAACCATCTTCCAGGTTAGAAGAAACTTCATCAATGTAATCTGTTGTATTTTCTTTTAATACTTCTTCGACCTTCTTTGTAATTTCAGAAAGCTTCTTCAAATCATCACAACGGATATCTACAAGGAGACCGCTGGACATATCATTCATACCTGAAGAAAGTGAAATTTCTGCGCCAGGGAATTTTGTAATGTAAGGACGAAGTTTATTTCTTGCACTTTGTGCTGTGTCATAACCAGACTTTCTCTCTTTTTCATCATAAAGCTTAATACGAATTGTAGCTGTGTTTGTATCTGAACTTGTGCCCATAACTCCACCGCCACCAATGTTACTGCTTAATCTTTTGATTCCTACAATTTCCTGCTGAATGATTGATTCAAATTCCTTTACAATTGCTTCTGTTACTTCAAGTTTTGTACCACGAGGCATTGTAACAGAGATTGAAATATTTGAAGTTTCAGTATGTGGCATAAATACGTATCCGATTTTAATTACAATTACGAAACTTACAATCAACAATCCGATAATAGAACCAAGGACTACCTTCTTATGGCGAAGAGTTTTTGCAACTGCACCTGCATAAAGGTTATCGAGCTTATCAAATACAGAACCAAGTCCTCTATTTATTTTTCCAAAGAATGAATCATCTCTTTTTTCACCGGCATTACTTACAACAAATACACTTGAAGACAATACAGGAACAAGAGTAATAGCAACGATAAGAGAACACATTAATGAGAAAATAATTGTCATAGACAAGTCATTCAAGAACTGTCCAACCATTCCCATTTTTGTTTTAAGCATAATCATTGGCAAGAAGATACATACAGTTGTCAATGTCGAAGAAGTAATGGCAGAAACCATTTCCTGCGAACCGAGAACTGCAGCAACCTTTGGTTTTGCATCCTTCTGACGGTAACTGTAAATATTTTCCAATACTACGATTGAGTTATCTACAAGCATACCTACACCAATCAAGAGACCGGCAAGAGAAATCATGTTAAGTGTCATTCCTCTGAAGTACATCAAAACCATTGTGATAAACAATGAAACAGGAATTGAAATACCAATAATGATTGTACTCTTTACAGAACGAAGGAATATAATAAGAACGAGAATAGCAAGGAGCGCACCTTCAATTACAGAAACAACAACTGCATGAATTGTATTTTCAATATCATCTGTTGTATTCCATACTTCGATAATTTCAACATCCTTAGGCAATGTTTTTTTGATTTTTTCAATCTGTTTTCTTGCTTTATTTGCAGCTGCAACAGAGTTCTTTCCACTCTGACGCTGAAGCATAACGCTGACACAAGGTTCGCCGTCCATATAAGCAAGTGTAGTTTCTTTTTTATAACCTTCATAAACATCTGCAATATCACGAAGTTTAATTGTTCTTACTATAGGCATTTCACCTGCAACAGATTCAGTTGGCTTCCATGAAATTACAGTATTCTTAACATCTTCGATAGAAGTATATTTACCTGCTGACTGAATTGTATAGTTAATATCACCAGAAGTAATTGAACCACCGGCACTCTGAATATTCTGAGCACCAATAAGCTGTGCTACACCAGTAATAGTAAGGTTATATGCTTCAAGACGGTCACGAGGAATATCTACACGAATACATTTCTCTCGTCCACCAGAAATATTTGCAGATGCAATACCATCAATCTGTTCAAGACGTTTCTGAACGACATCTTCTGCAATCTTTCTCAATTCTTCAGGACTATGGTTACCTTTAATTGCAAGCCCCATAATAGGCATCATTGCAGGATCCATACGGAAGATAATTGGGGAATCAGCATCCGATGGAAGATATTTTCGAACAATATCAATTTTATCTCGACATCCACTTACCGCTTCATCAAGGTTGATACCATAATTCATTTCCATATAAATGGTAGAAGTGCCTGTTGATGACTGGGAGTCCATCTTCTTTAAGCCAGTTACACCTGAAAGTGAGCTTTCCAATGTTCGTGTTATGCTCTGTTCAACTTCCTCAGGGCCTGCATTCTTGTATGTAGTAATGATGGCTACATAAGGAAGTTCCATATCAGGAAAGCGGTCAATCGGCAGATTAAAAACTGCATAGATACCCAACGCGAATAATAAAATATAAATCATTAAAACCGTTGTCGGTTTATTTACTGAACGTTCTGAAAGAGTCATTTTATACTCAACTCCTATTCATTTTCTGCAACAGAAATTACATTTACCAAAGAACCATCACTTAACAAAGTCTGACCTTTAGTAATTACAACATCACCAGGGATTACACCAGCTTCAACTTCCTGAAGGTTATCAACACGGATACCAACTCTTACAGGTGTTAACACAGCGATTTTTTTATCCCCTTCTTCTTTTACAACAAATACAAAAGTTTCACCTTTTCTTGTAATTACAGCTCCATAAGGAAGAACACATACATTCTTTTTCTGATTTGTTACAAGGTGAATTTTTGAGTACATACCGATTTTAATTCTTGGATCTGGTTTATCAATTGCAAGCTTAATAGACATTGTACGAGATGACGTATCAAGTACAGGGCTGATTTCTTTGATATGTGCATCGAATGTTTCACCAGGATATGCATTGAAAGTAAGTTTAGCTTTCTGATTCATGCTGATGCGAGATACAAATCTTTCTGGAACTGATGTTTCAATTTCAAGATCGTTTGTACTTGAGATTTTTGCAATAATGCTTGACTGTGCAACACTTGTTCCAACTACAACAGGAAAGTAAGTAACTGTTCCAGAGATTGGAGCACGTACAGGGCTTGCAGCAAAAACCATACCAGGACGACTGGCATCAACTGCAGCAATAATCTGTCCCTTTGTTACTCTCTGTCCGACCTTTACATGAAGCTGAGAAATTTTACCAGCAGTATCTGGCATAACAGCAACAGATGAAGAAGCATCAACATCGCCACCAAATTCAAGATAATCATCAAGATTTGTTGGAGCGACTTTATATGCATTAACAGCAAATACAGCTTCTACATCGCCTTTTCCTTTTCCACCATCTGGCTTTTTACAACCAGTGAATGAAGCAGCTGCTAAAACAGCGCACGCAATAATAATTCCAGTTTTTTTCATTTCTATCTATCTCCTGCAAGTGACGAATTAACAAGTGTTTCCAGATCCATAAGGCTGGTCATATAATTATATTTTTCATTGATCAAACCAAGCTTAGCCTGATTCAACTGAGTCTGAGCTTCTACTAAATTCAAATATTCTGTTGTACCGTTTCTGTAAGCAAGCCATGTCATATCATAAGATTTCTGTGCGAGAGTAATGTTCCTCTGGCTTGTTTCAATTGAGCGCCTGCACTGATTCAATGTATCAACTGCTTTGCGAACATCCAGCTCTGTACTTGTTTCAAGAGTCTGCATATTCAGCTGAAGCTTTTTGATATTTATATCAAGTTCCTTTGCATTACTTCTTGTCGAAGACCATGGAAGCATGTTTGTTAAGTTCCATACGATACTGAAGCTTAATGAACCATTGTCACCCCAGTTATCTGCAGTTGCCCAGTTTTTATCAAATGCTTTTGCCATCATTGGCTGTCCTGACCAGCTGACTGAAAGAGATGGTGTATATGTTGAAAGATCAAGTGAAGTTTTTGACAACTTCATTGTTTCAATTGTGTGCTTTAAAGCTTTTATTGAGAGGTTATTTTCTTTTGCTTTTTCAATTAACTCATCAACATCAACTTCCACATATGTTGGATTGATTTCGCCCTTAAGTTCAATTTTAGTTCCTACTGGAAGTCCAATGAGGAATGAGAATGTATCAAGTGACTGGAGCATAGAAAGTTCAGCTTTTTCAACTGCAGGAATCTGATTTTCGTAAGCAACCTGTGCCTGCAAATACTGAATCTGAGGAACATAACCATTACGATAGTTTGCTGATGCCTGATTCATACGCTGGCGTGCATTTTCAAGGGAATCCTTCTGAAGTTTCAAACTTTCCTGCTGTAAAAGCAATGCGTAGAAAAGCTTACGTATTGAATCTTCGTTTGAACGAACAGCCTGTTCGTAAGTAATCTTTCCACTTTCATAAGATTCTTTTGCCGATATCATTGACATGATCATTGCCGCATTAAAGTTAAAGGAAACCCCTAAATTACCAACTACTGACCAGCGGTCTTTTTCTTCTGGAGCTGGAAGCATTGAATTGTAGGTACCACTTAATTTTAAACTAGAGTAAGGATCATTTGATCTTGCAAGGCTTCCTGTTACCTGCAGGTTTGGAAGGAATGTATTCCATGAAGTATTATTCTTCCATTTTGCAAGTTCGAGATCCAATGCAGAAGTCTTGAGTGTAAGACTGTGCTCTGCAGCATAATTTACAGCATCCTCAACTGTAAGAACCATTACATCTTCTTTTTCAGCCACAGGTTCTGCAGGAGCTTCTTCCTGTGCAAAAACAAAAGCGGCTGTAAAAAGACATGCTGTTAACGCAAAGATTTTTTTACCAAACTGTTTTGAAATTTTTGAAATCATATATAACCTCTCTTTCATTATTACAAATTCTATTTATTACTCATCGATTTTGATAAACCAAAACATATCAAATCGAACAATTCATCGACATAATCAATCGTCTCAACAGGAACTTTAAAATAAAACTTTAAGGTTCCGATAATAGATGAGACCCAGCCCAAAATGGTTTTTACACTTAAACCATTTTTTATTTCAAATCCTTTATTCTTAACAACCGCAAGCTTATCTTCAGTTCCAGTTTTTTCTTTATCAGTCATTCTGTCCAGATTAAATTCCTGCTGCAATGCCCAGTTGTGAATTGTAAGAACAAATGGGCGTTGTTCAAGATAATTTTTTTCTGACACAAGAAGGATATAAGCAGTTTCTTCAATTGAAGTTGCCATCTTGAGCCGTTTAGAAAGCATATCCATAATAATTCTCAGTTCACTCGAAAGCATTTTGGTAATGAATTCTTCTTTATTGATGAAATATGAATACAAGCTGCTTTTTGCAAGATTCAATTTTTCGCTGATACGTTCAATAGTAATACCTTCTATTCCGTATTCATTGAAAACTTCTGTAAACGCCATAAAAAATCTTGCCTCATCTCCATTTTCGGGAACTGTAATTTCACAGAGCTTATCAAGCTCTGCCTTTCGTTCAGAAGAAAGCTTATTTTCGGTTGTTGAAATTCCTGTCCACAAAACGTTTATTATAGTTTTTTTAAATTCCTCATCAGAATGAATTGCAGAAGGATTAGTTTTCAAAAGACATTTTCTTCTTATCAGAAAGAAAATTATTGATTCAGTACAGAAATATGCTCTAAAAAACCGTCTTAAATTTGAGCTAGTTATATATTCCTCTGAAAACATTACACCGTGCTTTTTCAAAATAACAAAAATCGGCTCATCTGTTTTTTGAGTCAAGATTCCGGAATTAAGCGTAAAACCAAGATAACCTGGATTTTCGATAAAAAAGCTAAGAACAGTATCAATCAAGTCAGAAAACTCTTCAAAGGAATATTCTTTGCTTTCAGTGCGTGTAAAAAAGAATTCTTTTGAATTAAGAACAGAAGAAAGCCCCGTAAAAACCATTTCAGTCATTACTTGAATCAAGGCATCTTTATTTTTAAAATGCCTGAAAATTGCAGTTTTTGAAATTCCGACTTTGGCTGCAATTTCTGAAAGAGAAATTTTTCTGTTCCCAAGATCTTCATACATAAAGAATGCTTTTGTAAGAATTTCTTGTCGTGTATCTCGCTTTGGTACCATATTTCGCATTATGTTACCGAATGTTCGGTAACTTTTCTAAATATACTAATGCATTTCCATAAAGTCAATTAAATTTGAATAAGAATTCTCTTACTTTAAACTTTCCCTTTAAATTATCCGAATAATATTATAGAAGAAATTGAAAAAGTCTCAAAATTGGAGTTAATCATGGTTAATATTCTGCCCATTGCCAGTGGAAAAGGCGGCGTCGGAAAAAGTGCAATTGCAGTAAATCTTGCAATTCTTTTAGCACAGAAAGGAAAAAAAGTTGTTCTCATGGACTTTGATCTTGGGGGTGCCAACCTACACACTCTTTTAGGCCTAAAAAATAACCACACAGGTCTGGGAAATTTCATCTACAAGCAGGAAACTTCCTTTGCCCCACTGCTTCAGGAAACTGGTGTTCCTAATCTTCAGTTTATTGCAGGCGACTGTCTGTTTCCTGGAACTCCAAACATGAGCTTTTTTATCAAACGCAAAATGGTAAAAGAAATTGAAGCATTGGATGCAGATTATGCAATTCTGGACTTAGGCGGAGGAACAACCTACAACACTCTGGATTTTTACCTTTTAACCTACAATTCAATTCTTGTAACAAGTCCGGAGCTTACATCAATTCTTAATGCATATTCCTTCTTAAAATCTGCAGCTTACAGATTCCTTATCCGTCAGTTTAAGGCAAAATCCCCAGAACGCTCTATGATTGATAACTATATTAACAACAGTACAGCAGGTGCCGAAAGTTCCTTCGTAGCCCTGGTTGATGAAATCTGCCGCCAATATCCCTCATCCGGAGAAAAAGCCCGACAGGAGCTTCAAAAATATCGTCCTCAGGTTATTCTCAATATGGGAAAATCAACCCAGGACCTTGAAATGGCTCGCCGCCTTCGTTCCCTTGTGTGGAACAAACTGAATATCGCCATGGACTTTGTTGGATTTACACCTAAGGATAATGCAATCGAAATGGCTGTTGCTACAAGAAGACCGATTGCTGTTTCGAATCCTCAGAATCCTTTTGTAGTTCACTTAAATTCTGCAGCAGATCGAATTTTACTGCATACATATCAGTTTAATGAAAAACTTGAAGATTCTGAATTTTTTGGAAACAATGAAAATCAGGATATTGAAGAATTATTGAGAAATTCTTTTTAGAAATACCTTAAAAGTTGCCGGATCGAAAATTATCTTTCGTGAAGGCACACCACCAAGGTCTTCTGTTATTATGGGAATATTAAGTTCCGCAAGATATTTTTTTGCAAACTTAATATTTTCTGAACCGATTTGATTTCTGCTGTTTTCAGGCAGATTAAAAACATTACTTCCACCAAAAATCTTAGCCTGAAGATACCGTCTGTCAGCGCCGGCTTTAATCAGCTCATCAAGTAATAAATCAACAGCAAACTTTCCGAATCTACTGATTGGACCAGTCTTTTCTGAAGGCTTACCATCTGAGCCTGATTCTGCAAGCATAAAATGATTCATGCCGCCAATAAGATTATGTGGATCGAAAAGGCAGATAGCTACACAGGAACCAAGTATTGTTGATACAAATTCCGGCCCTTTTGAAACATAATATTCACCAGGATAGATTGTAACAATATTGCGGTTAAACGAGTTGTCGAAGAAAGTATTCATTTTGCAGTATTAAAAGAAAGTAATTTCCCCAGCCTCAAGTCCATCTTCTACACCAAAGTCACCGATTTCACCAGCTTCTTCTTTGTGAGCTGTAATTGTAAAATGAGTTACCAGGTCTTTAAGTCTGTCATCTTTAAGTTCCCAGCTTGTAATTCCCATGCGTGAAAGAATATCAAACTTTCTGGATTCAAGACGCATTCTTTCTTCTGCCATCTGAACAATAATACCACGAAGGCTGTTATAAATATTTTCCAGTTCATCAAGTTTTCCCTGAACACTGATACAAAGCTGTTCAAAGCCTGGAGGGAACACAGAGAATGTTGCCAGAATAGAGGAAAGTTCATCCTGAATGTTGTGGAATTCATTGAAGAACGCATTCTTTGAAAGGCGAACCTGATTCATTTCTTTGCTGTCTTCTTTGATTGCAAGTGTAAATTCACCTAAAAGCTGCTTAATTGATGAAATAAAGGAATTAAGCATATCCTGCATTTCATCAAGGGAATCATTTGCAGATGAAATAAGATTATCCATGTCGATTACAGAATCTTTTACGGCAGCAATTGCAGGATTTTTTGCAACTTCAATCTGCTGAAGGATTCTAACGTGATGAAGTCTGTCGATAATTGGTTTTAAGGCTTCAAATACAGCGTACATCTGCATTGCTTTTTCAGTAATACCACTACAGCTTCTTTCAAGATTTTTCTGACTGGCAATATACACACCGAACTGCTTCAAGGTTGAAGCAAAACGATTATTAATCTTTGCCATATTTTCGTAAATATTTTCTGCACTGATATTCTGTTTATCCATAAAGCGTCGAATATAATCAAGGCGCTTTGGCTCTACAGCACGAAGTGTTTCTGAAACTGAAATCCAGTTATTTTTGAAAATATCAATACTCTTTTTAATATTTGTGCAGATATCTTCAAGAACAGATGAAGAAAGACGGAGAAGCTGAACATTAAATGTAAGATTATCAAGAGTTTCTTCATCTGTTGGCGCAGTTGGCGGAATTGAACTGCATTCATGGAGACAAAGAATTATATGCTCCATTGCCTGACGAATAATATCCTGGTACTGCAAACCTTCCATTGCATTCTGGATTGGAGTATATGCAGAATTAATTATTCCCTTAATATCCTGCAAAGGAGCAGAGGCATTCTGGATAAGTGTGTTTACATCGTTGGAAGAGGAATTTCCGGCTTTAGACAATGTTTTCTGGGAATCGAGAATTCCATCGAAAACAATTCTAAGACCGTTAATCTGCTTTAATAACTGCTGTTCTTCATCAAGCAATTTATTAGAGTAAAGATTCATATCTGTTGAAAGCTGCTTTAAGCTTTCTGTAATACTACTGAATGCCCGGCCTTTTTCACCTGATTTAATTGAAATAACCATTGCATTGAGAGCAATAAGTTCCATTTCTTCAGAATTATCTTTAATTTTACGAACGTTATTATTTACATTTGAGAGATCTTCAATTCTTTTGTTGAGGGCATCAAATAAAGGAGAATATTTCTTGTCGTAGTTATTAAAAAATTCTGCTTCAAGGTTATTAGCAGTATTATTTGCTTTTTCAAGAATTCCAAACTGATTAAGAAGAGCGTCCATCGAAGACCTTTCCTCTTTATTTAAAAGCATTGGAAATTTTTCAGCGAGATTCAAGAAAATATCTTCTGTTCTTGCAGAAAAAGACTGAATCTGAGTTTCAATATCCTTTACGTTCATGCATATCCTCAAACGTCCAATAGGGCACTTCAATTATTTTACTATATTATTGTA
>JAHAZA010000023.1 GCA_018385415.1 Treponema sp.
TTAATGATTCTTTAAATATTCTTTTACATCTGAAACGTATGTCCCAACTTTAGAAACAGCAATACGAAGTTTAGCTTCGGTCGTATGTAAAGTTTTAGTCCAATAATCAATTTCCCATTGCTGTGAAGGATTTATTTTTGATGCATCCTGTGGACGTTTTTTTGTTAAATCATCAGACATATAACTACCTCCTTGCAATAAAATCTAATCATATTTTATTTAAGTGGCAATTTTTTTGTAAAGAAATACTTCACCTTTCTTATTCTCGAATTTGACATTATCAATTCAATCTCCCATTCTATCTACATTAATACTGTATAATTTTTACAGCTTGAAGGTCACGTTATTTTGTGTTCATTACGAGAGCGACGTTGCAACGACACTCCTTTGTTATTCTAAAAAAAGGGATGCCTGAAATCAGGAAGCCTGTCATTAATTGTTATCTCTTTGCAGAACGAAACCTCAGATTAAGGGAGACTTTAAATAATTGAATAATAACCAAATAATATCCAAAAAAAATATTAATATAGAGAAGAAATGTATTTTACATTAATTAACAAGCTGCTTAAAAAACTTAGTTGGAATTTTATACATTAGGAATGAAACAAAAAATCCACAAATGTAAATTATTATACATAAAAGAAAACTGTCGATACTTATATCTAGCTTTGAGAATATGAGTTTCAAGAACTCCGCTATAATTCTATGCATACAGTAAATTCCTAATGTATATTGAGTTAAGAATTTGAGGATATTTTTAACTTTCTGAGGAAGTTTTTCCAATGGAATTAAATACGCAAAACCTATTAAAAAAAATCCAAGTAAAAGACAATTATTTGTTGAATATCCAAATCCTAAAGCCGAATTAATGAAACTGTATTTCAGTAAAAATACTGATGCTAACCCAAACATTATTATTGAAAACAATCTTTTCTTTTTTGCTTTTTCAAACGCGTTGTAATATGCACAAGAGAAACCAACGGTTGCGTAAGGTATCATTTCACAAAAACGTCCAAGAGGATATTTTAATTCATATCTAAGAGAATCAAATAATTTGAAATTGATACCTGAATATTGAATTACAAAAGCAACGAACATCATTACGTAAGTTATCAGAATTCCTTTTCTGGGTTCAAAGAATTTAAATATGAAAATATAGATCGCTGTCAATACGATTAGTACTGTTTGAAACCACATAGAGGCATTAAGACGAGGACTGTGACCTGTAAACATTTGCCACCACAAATCAGAAAATCTTACATCAATATCTTTGAATATAAATTGTGCTATTGTATATCCAAGCCAATAAATTAGTGCCCAGCCAATCTGCGGATAAATTACTCGCCATATTCTCTTTTTTGCTTTGTTTTTGTTGTATTCTAAGAAAGTATGTTCTGTTAAAAAAAATGACAAAAACATGAAAACTGGAACTGCAAGTCCTCTTAACACTGAAAAAGGCATTAAAACTTTAGGAACATCAGTTGTCCAAAAATGGCATAAAACAACTTCAAAACACATTAAAGTTCGCAAAAGAGCAATACCGTAATTAAACTCTCTTTTTTTATTCAAGTCTTCCATAATCTTCTCCATGCAATTCAGTATTTATGAATCAAATAGTATTAATTCAGATATTACTGAGTATATCATAAATATTCAGTAAATATTGAGTATTAATCGAAAAAGTCAGAAATTTTTCACATAATGCCAAATGATGAGTGATTTTTGGAAAAGAGTTGATGAAGAAATTGAATATAAAGGGATAAATCGTGCATTTTTAGCACGAAAATGTGACTTCAGTGTTACAAATATTGGTCAAGGTATAAAATTAGGTAGCACACCTTCTGCAGAAACCGCTGTAAAAATCGCAACTGTTTTAGGTGTTAGTGTTGAATACCTTGTTACTGGAGAAAATCAAAGTCTAACAAAAAAAGAAGAAAACGAACAAAATCAACTTAAACTTTATCGAAAATATCAAAATCTCATTTCTAAATGTGAAAAACTACCTGATAATCAAATTGATTTTCTTGGGCAAGTTGCAGATCGATTAGAAAAATAGATTTTTTAAATAGCAAAAAAAAGCCAATCCGACGTCAATCAGATTGGCTTTTTTATTTTATGGTGGTTTCGACAAGTTCAACCACCGTGACAGTTCAGTGCTTATTTAATCAAGCTGTGATATTCCTGTAGAGATTTTACTCCGCCTTCTCCTCCATTTCCATTCTTTACACTCTCAATACCGTCGCAAGCCGTGTTGCGTCTTGCTTACCGAGTTTTGAGTTTCGCAAGCAAACCTCAAAACTCGTACGGCATCGCAAATTTATTTTATCAATGCATGATATTCCTGGAGTGATTTCACATTTCCTTCACCACCATGACCGCCTTTTACAGCTGCGATGCCTTTAACCGCAGCGAGTGCCCCTGCAATAGTAGTGATATAACTTACCTTGTACTTCAGACACATCTTGCGGATTGTTTTGCGGTCCTCAGCGTAGTTGCGTTTTGCTTTTGGTGTATTGATTACAAGACAAACTTCCTTGTTCATAATCAAATCTACAACATCAGGACGACCGCCACCGATTTTGTTTACAACTTCGCACTTGATTCCGTTTGCGTTGTAGAAATCTGCTGTTCCCTGAGTGCCCACAAGAGTAAATCCCAAATCTTTGAGAGTTTTTCCAATCATCAAAACCTGGTCTTTCTGACTTTCCTTGTTGCTGAGTGAAATAAGTACTTTTTTGTTTTCCCAGGCAGCTGGTGCGTGTGGAAGTTCCGAACCAGCAGCTTCCTGAGATTTGTAGAATGCCAGAGGGAAAGTTTCAGCAAGTCCCAAAACTTCACCAGTCGAACGCATTTCAGGTCCCAAAATCGGGTCAACTCCAGGAAAACGGCTCCAAGGCAAAACAGCTTCTTTTGCTCCGTAATATGGAATAACCTTGTCTTTAAGTCCAAGAGATTCAATTGTTTCACCAAGCATCAATCTTGTTGCAAGGCGGGCCATCTGAGTATCACAAACCTTTGATACGAGAGGAACTGTACGAGATGCACGTGGGTTAGCTTCGATTACATAAACTTTTCCGTTTTCGATTGCATACTGCATGTTCATCAAACCTGTAACTTTAAGAGCCTGAGCAATTTTTGTTGTGTATTCTTTAATTGTCTTAAGGTTGTCTTCTGGGATAGAAACTGGTGGAATTACACAAGCTGAGTCACCTGAGTGAATTCCTGCAAGTTCTACATGTTCCATTACAGAAGGAATATAAACATTTTTACCATCAGCCAGAGCATCAGATTCACATTCAAGAGCGTTTTTAAGGAAGCGGTCAATCAACAAAGGACGATCTGGAGTTACACCAACAGCCTTGTCTACATATTCGCGAAGAGTATTTTCATCATAAATAACTTCCATACCCCGTCCACCAAGTACGAATGAAGGACGAATCATAATAGGATAGCCGATTTTGTCTGCGCAGGCTTTTGCTTCTTCAAAGTTGATTGCCATTCCGCTTTCAGGCATTGGGATTTCAAGTTTTTCCATCATGTGACGGAAGATGTCGCGGTCTTCTGCTGCATCGATTGAGTCGATAGAAGTTCCCAAAACATTTACACCGTTTTCTTCAAGTTCGCGGGCAATGTTCAATGGAGTCTGTCCACCAAACTGAACGATAACTCCCATTGGTTTTTCTTTTTCGTAAATCTGAAGAACATCTTCTGTTGTAACTGGTTCAAAGTAAAGTTTGTCCGATGTATCGTAGTCTGTAGATACAGTTTCTGGGTTACAGTTTACGATGATTGTTTCATATCCAAGTTCTTTAAGCTGCATTGCTGCGTGACAACAACAGTAGTCGAATTCAATACCCTGACCAATTCTGTTTGGACCACCGCCCAAAATCATAATCTTCTTTTTGTTGTCAGAGGCAACAGAAGTGTCTTTTGCATTATATGTTGAGTAGTAGTGGTTTGCGTTATCTACGCCTGATACTGGAACTGCAAGCCATGCTTCCTTAATTCCAAGAGCATTGCGACGGTCACGGATAGCTTTTTCAGAAACTTTGAGGATTTTTGAAAGATATTTATCGCTAAAACCATCTTTTTTAGCCTGAATCAATAGTTCATCAGATGGAACTGAACCGATTGTCTTAAGCATTTCTTCTTCCAAATCAACAAGTTCTTTCATCTGCTGGAGGAAGTATTCTTTTACGTGTGTGATTGAGTTCAATTTTTCAAGGCTTACACCTTTACGGATAGCTTCATACAACTGGAAGTATCTTTCCGAGCTTGCAGTTTTAAGCATTTCGCAAAGTTCATCAGCTGATTTTTTATTGAAGTCTTTTGCAAAGCCAAGACCTGCACGACCATTTTCCAAACCACGGATAGCTTTCTGGAAAGTTTCTTTGAATGTCTTACCAATAGACATAACTTCACCAACAGCTTTCATAGAAGTTCCAAGTGAATCTTCTACACCCCGGAATTTTTCAAAAGCCCAGCGTGCAAATTTAAGTACAACGTAATCTCCGTCTGGAGCTCCACCTGGAGTATATTTTTCCAAAGTTCCATCACGCCAGTATGGAATTTCATCCAAAGTCATACCACTAGCCAATTTTGCAGAAATCAAAGCGATTGGGAAACCTGTAGCTTTTGATGCAAGAGCAGAAGAACGAGATGTACGTGGGTTAATTTCAATAATAACTACGCGGCCAGTTTTTGGATTGTGGGCGA
>JAHAZA010000113.1 GCA_018385415.1 Treponema sp.
TAACAAAGCAATTAACTCAATAACAGCTTCAACACTTGGCAAGAAATCAGAAAAGCTCTTTGAAAATCTTTTTGAAGATATGGTTTTAACTTCCAGCAAACTTGGCCGCGATGTAAAAAGCCGTTCCATCTTAATTGCAAAAGTAATGAAGTCCATCGACACAATCGACTTTGAATTGGAAAATACAGAAATTGATGTTCTGGGTGATGCCTACGAATACTTAATTGGTATGTACGCTGCAACTGCCGGTAAAAAAGCCGGTGAATTCTATACTCCTCAATCTGTTTCAAAACTTCTTTCTTTACTTGCAACAGACGGACTTAAGCAGACAAAAGCAGTTTGCGACTGTGCCTGTGGTTCTGGTTCTCTTTTGCTTCAGGTTGGCAGATGCGTAAAAGTCGGTCACTACTACGGCAACGAATGTAATCCTACAACTTATAACCTTGCCCGCATGAATATGATTCTTCACAATATTCATTATGAACAGTTTGATATCCGCCACACAGACACAATTGCAGATGGCGGAGAAAACAGTTCAAGTTGGGAAGAAAAATATCAGGTGCAGGTTGCAAATCCTCCATATTCACAAAAATGGTCCGCTTCAGATAAATACATGAAAGACGACCGTTTTAGTCCATATGGAAAGCTTGCTCCAAAAAGTTATGAAGACATGGCATTCCTTGAACATATGATTTTTCATATGGCAGAGGATGATGCCAGAATTGCAGTGCTCCTTCCTCACGGAGTTTTGTTCCGTGGCGGAGCAGAAGAAGCGATTAGAACTTATATTGTAAAAAATCTTAATTATCTTGATGCAGTAATTGGCCTTGCCCCAAACTGTTTTTATGGAACATCAATTCCGGTAAGTCTTCTGGTTCTAAAGAATGACCGAGGCCAGAACAAGGACAACATTCTTTTCATAGATGCTTCAAAAGAATACGAACCAGGAAAAAATCAAAACTCAATTACAGAAGAAAATGTTCAGAAAATCCTGAATGCTTATAAAGACCGCAAAGATATAGAAAAATTCTGTCACAAAGCTTCTATGAAAGAAATTGAAGAAAACGGTTACAACTTAAACATTACAAGATATGTAGATACCTTTGACGAAGAACCAGAACTTGATTTGGCAGAAATTGATAAAGAATTAAAAGAAGCAATGGCTGAACGGGATTCTTTGATGAGCGAGTACGAAAAGTTTGCTAAGGAACTGGGACTGTAATATGGAAAATGAAATAATACAAAACAATAGATTAACTTCTCTTGCTGATTCAATTGTTTGTCTTATTGATTCTGCAAAAAAAACAGCAGCAGTTTCTGTAAGTTCCATAATGGTAAAGACATATTGGGCTGTTGGGAAACATATTGTTGAGTTTGAACAGAATGGAAATTCAAAAGCTGAATACGGAACTCAATTACTCACGAATCTTGCAAAAATTCTTACATTGAAATTAGGGAAAGGCTATTCACGACCAAACCTGAACAATATGCGAAAATTTTATGTGATGTATCCAAATTTGTCAGACATGTCTGACAAATTGACTTGGAGTCACATTTGCGAATTGATAAAGATAGATGATGAATTGGAAAGAACATTCTATTTAAATGAATGCATTCAAGAAAAGTGGGATGTTCGTTCTCTTAGAAGACAGATGGATTCTGCACTTTATCTGCGGCTTGCATCCAGTAAAAATAAAAACGAAATTATCCAAATGTCTCAAAACGGGATTATAATCCAAAATTCATCAGATATCATAAAAGACACATACACCTTAGAATTCTTAGGACTTCCGGAAAAATCAATTTATTCAGAAAAAGATTTAGAAGACAAAATTATCGATAATTTGCAGTCTTTTTTACTGGAGCTTGGAAAAGGATTTACATTTGTAAAAAGACAATATCCCCTTACTATAAATAACATTCATTATCATGTTGATTTGGTGTTTTATCACAGAATATTAAAATGTTTTGTTTTGATAGACTTGAAGAAAAATTCTGTAAAACATGAAGACATTGGTCAGATGAACATGTACATGGGATATTTTGCAAAAGAAGAAAACGAACCTGATGATAACCCGCCGATAGGAATAATTTTGAGCCATAACAAAGATGAACTCCTTGTAGAATATGCGACCTACGGAATGGATTCAAATCTTTTTGTCGCAAAATACGAACTTTATCTGCCAAACAAAGAGGAATTGAAAAGGCTGGTAGATGGAATCATTAAGGACAACTAAATGAATATACCAAAATTAAGATTCACAGAGTTTAGCGGGGAATGGGAAGAGAAAAGATTCTCTGATGAAAGAGTATGAAAAGTATGCAAAGGAACTGGGGATTTAGGAGGGAATAATGGAAAACGAACTGATCATTTACAATACAGATGACGGCAAAGCTGATGTAAAGCTTTATTCCCGCGATGGTGTAATCTGGATGAACCAGCAGCAAATGGCTCTACTTTTTGACACCTCAAAACCTAATATAAGCATGCACATTGCTAATATATTACAGGATAAGGAATTAGAGGAAAATTCAGTTGTTAAGGATTACTTAACAACTGCCGCAGATGGTAAAAATTACAATGTCACTTATTATGCCCTGCCAATGGTAATTGCCGTAGGCTTTAGGGTAAGAAGCATTCGTGGCACCCAGTTTAGAAGATGGGCAAACGAAAATCTTTCTGAATATCTTACAAAGGGCTTTGTGATGGATGATGAACGTCTTA
>JAHAZA010000117.1 GCA_018385415.1 Treponema sp.
ACTGGTGAAGTTTTGGGACTTGCTGAAACTTTCCCTCTGGCATTCTACAAATCTCAGGAAGCTGCTGGAAGTGAGTTGCCTCATGCACCTGCTGCCTGGGAAAACAAAAAGGTTCTGATTTCTTTGAGCAACAAGGAAAGTCAGAACGACCAGGTTTTGATGATTGGAAAAACTCTCAAAGATTTGGGATTTATTCTTGTGGGCACTCAGGGAACTGCCGACTTCTATAACGCAAACGGAATTAAGTGTGAAGTTGTAAATAAAATTGGTGCCGGTCGTCCTGATGTTGTAGATTTGATTGCGGGTTGATAATGCTTTAGCAACCTGTAAAACGGCTGAGTCAAGGCTTCAAGCGTAAGCGTGCCTTGACCTGCCGTATTATGAACAAGGAAGTTTGCCTTGTAATCAACACACCAAAGGCAAAGAGAAACTACGCTGAGGACAGGAAGACTATCCGCAAAATGTGTCTTAAGTACAAGGTAAGTTACATAACAACGCTGGCTGGAGCAGTTGCGGCTGTAAAGGGAATTGAGAGTGTAAAGAATGGTATGGGAGGAGAAGGAGGTGTTCGTTCACTCCAGGAGTACCATTCATTAATTAAATAGGTGCGAGTTTTGGCTCTGCCAAAACTCGGTAAGCAACCGCAAGGTTGCGACGCGAAGGTGGAGTAAAATCGCTGCAGAAATATCATGCGTTGATAAAGTAAGCGGGTTTGTCTGCAAACTCGGTAAGCAACCGTAAGGTTGCGACTCACACGGATTCGCAAGCCGCGAAAGCGGCGTGTTAAATAACTTCCTTACAGAACGAGCCTCTAGGCTCATTCAAAATTGCTAACGTAATTCCAGTCTGATGGCTCAATAAACGCCAGTTCTGCCTTTGGGTGGAGCTGGTGTTTTTATTTAAGAATTCTCCTTTCAGAGCAAACTTCCAGAGCAAGGAAAATTCTCCGACTAGGTACATCAGTTTTTTTATAGATTTTCATTCTTTTCTTGTATTCTTTAATGTAATAGCCATCTTATCAAAGCACTCCACAATCTCACTTTTCTGCGTTTCCCATGGCTCAAATTGCATTCTCCAAGCGGAATATTCACTTGGATTTACTTGGTGCGGAATATCTGCGAGCAAAGTGCGGTATTTTTCTAGTGCAGCAGTTTTTTCTTTTTCAGGTGTATTTTTCCCATCTCTAAATTCAAGATTGATTTTTAAGCGGATTAATTTCTCTTTTTCTGTGACCGAATCACCGAATAAAATCGCAATCCGGACATCTTCTATACCTTCAATGTCATAGCGGATAATAAAATCTTTGCTTCCGAGTTTTCCTTTTTCGTTCCGTTTGTAGTTAAGACCAAATGTCTTTCTTGCTATTTTCTCAAATTCACCGAATTCATATAAAAGTTCATAGGCTATTTTGTTTTTAGCGTTTTGGTAATTCTTTACAATCAGCCGTGCAATTCCGATGTTTTCATCATTTGCAATAGTATTGATTATTTCATTTGCAGCTTTCGCACTCATACTTTCTCCCGTGTAATGTCTGATAAGATTTGCGTACTGAACAAGCGTTTCCCTAACTAGCGGAAACTTTGCACTTTCGGCACAACAGTTTTCAATCCAATTTAGGATTTCTTTTCCGTACGAAATCTTTTTGTATTCGATTCCGCCGCCGCTCTGTTCGCTTGCCTCGTGTCCGTCTTTTGTAAGATAAAGGATTTTGAAATCTGCTGAGTTATTTTCTGACCATTCGGCATAGCGTTTGAGCTGATGGCTTTGGTCGCCTGCAAGAAGTTTATTTTCTATTACAATATGCTTTGCCCCTGAACTGATAAGTATGTCGATTCTGCCTTGAATTTCGCCAGTTGGAGCATAACTTTCTGTGTTTACAACTGCATTCTTACAATCAAAATTGAAGTCGCAGAGTTCTTCTTCCGAAAAACATTCAGCCAAAAACAGTTCCAAAAAACGCTCTTTCATTCCGTGCGTGCCTTTTGGGCTCAAAAAAGAAGCAATGATTTTTGAATGTGTCGTTTCATGCTGATTTACGCCGAGAATCTGAAAGATGTTGAAGCGTCCGCCCGTTGCCTCAAGAACTGCATCATTTTTAGCTTTAATTCCTTTTACTTCCTTAAGTAGGCCGTATACATCAAAAGATAAAATGTCTTCTTCTGTTATTTCGCTCATTTTTGTTCCTATTTTTCTTTTTGTAAAATCCTTACAGCCTTATTCAGAAGTTCACAAATTTTTTCCGAGTCTTTTCCTATTGGAGAAGTTATGCTGATGCAGGTATCATTTATGCAAATATAGGCGATACCTAGCTTTTTCTTGAAGGTGATGCTGTTTATTTCTGTCACAGAAATGCTTGTGTTTTTGGTGAAACTGTTGCCGTCTGTGAAGTAAAGTTTTTTCTCCGTAAGAACAAAGCCCGACTTGAAAGAGTTTTTCAGAGTGTCGTCATAGCCGAAAAGAATTGTTTCTGAGTTGCTTATTCCGAATGATTCTTTTGCCTTTTTGATTTTATCTTCATTTGATTCAGAGAAATCAATTTC
>JAHAZA010000118.1 GCA_018385415.1 Treponema sp.
ATAGATGTAAAAGCTGAAATGGAAGCAGATTTAATGATTCTTCTGGATGAAAATGGTTATCCACCTGTTCCACGAAATGAAGTTTATAACGAAGTATTTGAACAGGCGGAGAATTTTAAGAAGTATAATAATAACTCTTTTGTAGAATACTATGACTTTAAAGAACCTCAATTAAAAGTCGCTGATAATAATACTCCATCATATGGCATATAATTATCTTAGGTAAAATTTCAACTGTATTTTTTCTTCTCACCCTACTCCCCATCCTTCTTTCTGATCTCAAACACACCGTCCTTTACCTCAAAGCGTATCTCAGACTTTGCAAACAATCCTTCACATAATGACATAAGATAAAAATAATACATCTCAATCTCACCGCTGCATTTTGTCCAGGACTGTTTTACGCTTTCGAGATTTTTCTTCCAGACGATGCAGTCCCCATTCTGTTCAATTATTTCGATTGATGGTTTATCAAATTCTTCATCCAGCACAACGGAATTAATAACGCTCAAAGCCTGAGTGACTGTTTCAAGTTTTTCGATTTCCATATTTGTGCCGTTCTGTCTTACGAATGAATAAATGGGTGCACCAAATTCCTTTGAGACACGGAGCATGTTTGTAATTGTGTAGGCAAGTCTGTCCTGTGCCATGTGGGCGTAAAGTTTTAGAAACTGCGCTGGAGATTCAGGGTCGATGATTTTTTCAAAATCTTCGTCGGGTATTGCGCCGCAGTTCATGTCCAGGGATTCCACAAAGTTTGCCATTCCGCATTGCTGGGCGTATTCGGCAAGGGCTGTGACCATTCTGTCCTGAAAGATTATCTGGTTAAAAATTGTTTTGGGGGAATTTTCGGTTTCTGTCATTTTATAAATTACCTTTTCTGCTCTGGATTAAAACTGTCTGCAATTGCATTTGCATCAAGATAGTAGAATGTTGTGTCTCCAAGATACCAGCTTGTAAAAACTACAATCAGGTTTATCTTTGGAACAACAAAAATAAATTCTCCGCCAAAGCCCTGTGCGCAGTATCCATCATATCCGTTCTTTCCGTAGTTCCGTATCCACCACTGATAACCATAACGAGATCCAGTAGATGGACGTCGTGCCTGAACCTTTGTAGATTCCTTTACCCAGCTTTCTGGAATAATCTGCTTTCCTTCCCATTTTCCCATATTGCAGTAAAGCTGTCCAAAGCGGGCCATGTCGTATGCTGTCATAGAAAAACCATTACCGCCATCGCCTACACCTTCTGGTCCTGTTCCGCATGAAGCCGATGTGATTCCGATTTTTGAAAAAAGCTGTTCTTCTGCAATCTGCAAAAGACTTTTTTTGTAAACGTTTTCCAAAATGGCTGCAAGAAGATGTGTGTTGCCTGTGGAATATTCAAAGAATGTGCCGGGCGTTGCTGTCATTGGACGAGAAAGAATATATTCAATCCAGTCAGAGCTGTTTCTCCACTGGTTCCAGATTTTGGAATCTGTTCCCAGTAAACCTGATGTATGATTTAAAAGCTGTTTTACTGTTATTGTTTTCATCACAGGATTTTTTGCATTTTCAAGCTGAGGACAATATATATAAGCCGGATCATCTACACTTTTTATCAGTCCCTGATCAATTGCGATTCCGATGAGGGCGCTTGTTATACTTTTTGAAACTGACTGAAGTGAAAAAATTGAATTTTTGCTGTAGCCAGGTTTGTAATATTCAGAAATGATTTTTTCGTCTTTGATTACAATGCAGCTTCTTACATCCTTATCTTTTAAGCCGTCATAAACTTTCTGAATGACCTTTGAGTCAATTCCATGTTCTTCGGGTGTTGAATAATTCCAGTTAAAAGAAAAAGATGAAAATGCAAGGGATAAAAAAACGACAGGCAATAAGAATAATTTTTTCATTTAATCCTCTTTCTTAAAAAATCAATAACAACAATTAAAGTAACAATGGCAATTGTACAATTCAACATTAACTATTACAACTCTCAATAACCTTTTCCATCATAACGTTCATGATGATGAATCACGATATCTTTTAACTCAGACAGCTGCTGGGATTTGCTTAAAATTTCAGATCCTATTTCCGGATGCTTTTTCATTTTTTCCCATTCGTCATCGGTTAGTCTTCCTTCTTTTAAGAGAACGATATCAGGTACTCCAATTTTTCCAATATCATGTAAATGAGCGGCTATATGAATCTGCTGAGTCTGTTCTTCTGTTAGGTTAAGTATTTCACAAACAGCAATTGCCATATCACTGACTCTTTCTGAATGACCTGCCGTATATGGATCTTTCGCATCATGGGCACTTACAATGCATTCAATAATTTCGTGAAAATCTATTTCTTTACAAAAATTGCAGTCACTCATATATACCTCGATATTCTTTATCATAACTTATTATTCAGATCTCGAATAGGAATTAATATTTTTTTCAGTTAGTTTATACTAACTACTTGACAATGTTAGTACAGACTAACTATATTATTCAAGTCAGTTAGTTACAACTAACCAATTCCACTTATTTGCTCCTATGGTAATTGGCGTTGGTTAGTTTATTTTTGGATTCAATGTTAGTTTACGCTAACTTAATTATATTAATTTTTTCGAGGTTCAAAATGAAAAAAACAGTTTTAACAATTCTTGCATCAATGGCAGTTGCAAGTTCCATGTTCGCAGGTGAATTCAAGCTTTCTTTCGAAAACAAAATTTCATCTGATGTAGTATCAATTTCTGAAGGCAACACAGAATTTACCGGAATCAAAGAACAGGTAACTGCTGAGATTGAAACAGAAAAGGTTGATGCTGGAGTTTCTTTAATCACAAATCTTAATAAAACAGATGATGGAACTATTGGATTTACAGAATATGAATTTGATAAAGCTTATGTTGAATTCAGACCTGTAAAATTTCTGAGCTTAGACTTTAACAGAAAAATTTTTACAGAAGGTTCATATCTTCCAATCGAAGATGACAACGTTGCAAATGGAAACATTGGTGCAGGTTTTTCGGTTGTTGCAAAACCAGTAGAAAATTTATCTATTGCTGCAGGATTAAAAATTCCTTCAATCTTTGCAGACGATAATAATAAATTTGATTTTGTTGCTGGTGTTGATTATTCCACAGAAAGTTTCAGTGTGGGAGCAACGCTTCTTAATCCTGTAAACAATACTGGCTTTGGAGTTTTCGGATCTTTCAAGGGAGTAGAAAATCTCAATGTTAATCTTGGTTTTGCATACAATGATGAGTTTAAAGATGTAAAAGGAAACTTAATTACTTTGGGTGCTGTTTATAACGTTTCGATTTTCACAATAAGCCTTGATTTTGTTTCAAGCTTGGGCGGTGAAGGAAATGATTTGTATACAGCATTGTGTCTTGAAACAGAAGTAACAGAAAACATTATTGTTGAAACACAGGCTACATTAAACATGGATTATGAAGATTCAAGTTCAACTGAAGTAATCGCAGAATTAGGCGCAGCTTATGTGAATGGAAATCATAAAGTAAGAGCCGGTGTTGCAGTTGATATCAAAGACAACGTGGGAGTTTCATTCCCTGTTTACTACAAATACAGTTTCTAAAAAAAGGAAGGCTTCCTCATGCCACTTTACATGGCCCAAATCGGCAAAGAATATCTTGTAAAAAAAATATGTGGTCTTGAAGAAACAAAACATCACCTGAAAAATCTTGGTTTTATTCCAGGTGCACAGGTAAGTATTGTTTCTGTTATGTGCGGAAATATTATCGTACAGATTAAAGACGCCAGAGTTGCCGTAAGCAAAGAGCTTGCATCAAAAATAATTATTTAACGAGGAATTTATGACACTAAAAGAAGTAAAACCCGGAACAACTGTGCTTGTCACAAAAGTTTCTGGTGAAGGCGCAATTAAACGCCGCATTATGGATATGGGAATCACAAAAGGAATTGAAATTTATGTCCGCAAAGTTGCTCCACTTGGAGATCCTGTAGAAGTTTCAGTTCGCGGTTACGAATTATCTGTTCGTAAAGCTGATGCAGAATTAATTGATGTGGAGGTAGCGAGATAAAAATTACATCCATGTAATTTTTATCTCGGCAGTTTGCTGCTACGTTGTATCATCAAACTGCTTATACAGCACATCCATGTGCTGCCGCTAACGCGGAGTTTTATAGGAGAATAAAATGAAAATCGCACTTGCTGGAAATCCTAACGCAGGAAAAACTACTTTATTCAATGCACTTACCGGTTCAAATCAATTTGTCGGAAACTGGTCTGGTGTAACTGTTGAAAAAAAAGAAGGTAAATTAAAAAATCACAAGGATGTAGAAATCATGGACCTTCCTGGTATCTACTCTCTTTCACCCTACACTCTGGAAGAAGTCGTTTCAAGAAACTATCTTGTAAAAGAACGTCCTGATGCAATCTTAAACATCATCGACGGAACAAACCTTGAACGCAACCTTTATCTTACAACTCAGCTTGCAGAGCTTGGTATTCCGATGGTAATTGCCGTAAACATGATGGACGTTGTCAAAAAAAATGGTGACAAAATTCATCTTGAACAGATGTCAAAACTTATAGGCTGTCCTGTTTTTGAAATTTCAGCATTAAAGAATAAAGGCTGCATTGAAGCAGCCGAAACAGCAGTAAAAGCAGCAACTGAAAACAAAGTTATGAAATACAAGCACCGCTTTGAATCTTCTATTGAGCATGCACTTGCACATATTGAAGAAGCAGTAGTTCATGACCTTCCAGAAGAAAAACAGAGATGGTATTCAGTAAAGCTTTTTGAACGGGATTCGAAAATTGTAGAACAGCTGAAGGAAGCAGAAGGAATAAAAATTTCTTCCAAAGACTTATCCCACATTGATGCAGATATAAAAAAATGTGAAGCAGAAATGGATGATGATTCAGAATCAATTATTACAGCAGAGAGATATAAATATATTGAGTCTATCATTAATTCCTGCGTAACAAAAAAATCTAAAGCAAGCAAGCTGAATACTTCCGACAAAATTGACCGTGTTGTAACAAACCGCTGGCTCGCTCTTCCAATTTTTGCTGTAGTTATGTTCCTTGTTTATTACGTTTCAATGGTAACTGTTGGAGCTGCTGCAACGGATTGGGCAAACGACGGTTTGTTTGGTGATGGTTATCATTTGTTTGGAATTGGAACTGGCGCTTACGAAGAAGCCTGTGAAGAATTTGGAGACAGTGCCTCAATTCTTGAAGCTTATGAAAACGGCGAAGTTACATACGTAGTTCAGGATGAAGAAACTCTAGAAGTTTCTGAGCCAATTGATTTTACGGAAGAAGATGTTGCCACTGCAAACGCAATGGTAGAAAAGTACGGCGAAGAAGGCCCTGCTT
This sequence comes from Treponema sp., assembly GCA_018385415.1. GTDB lineage: Bacteria > Spirochaetota > Spirochaetia > Treponematales > Treponemataceae > Treponema_D. The sequence goes on from JAHAZA010000118.1 coordinate 5,343, forward strand.
CAGAAGATTTTGGTATATGGGTTCCCGGTATTCCTGTTCTTATTGAATCTGTTTTAGATGCTATTGAATGTGCAGACTGGCTTAAAGGTTTGATTCTTGATGGTATTGTTGCAGGTGTTGGTGCAGTACTTGGATTTGTTCCACAGATGCTGGTTTTGTTTCTGCTCCTTGCATTTCTTGAAGCTTGTGGATATATGGCTCGTATTGCCTTTATTATGGACCGGGTTTTCCGCCGCTTTGGACTTTCCGGTAAATCATTTATTCCAATGCTTGTTGGAACTGGTTGTGGAATTCCAGGTATTATGGCAAGCCGTACAATCGAAAATGACCGCGACAGAAAGATGACAATCATGACAACTACATTCATTCCTTGTGGTGCCAAAACTCCCTTTATCGCTATGATTGCAGGAGCAATTTTCGGTGGTTCTCCCTGGGTTGCAACCTCAGCTTATTTTATTGGAATCGCTGCAATTCTTCTTTCTGGAATTATGCTTAAAAAAACAAAAATGTTTGCTGGCGAGGCTGCTCCATTCGTAATGGAACTCCCTGCTTACCACTGGCCAACAATCGGTAACCTACTCCGCTCAATGTGGGAACGAGGCTGGTCATTCATCAAAAAAGCTGGAACAATCATCCTTCTTTCTACAATCGTAATCTGGTTCCTTTCATTCTTTGGTTGGGCAGAAGGAAGTTTTGGAATGCTGGAAGAAGATCAGATGGACTGTTCTATTCTTGCATACTTTGGCCGTGGAATTTGCTGGCTCTTCCAGCCTCTTGGATGGGGTAACTGGCAGGCTACAGTTGCCGCAATTACAGGTCTTGTTGCAAAGGAAAACATTGTCGGCACAATGGGCATTCTTTACGGTGGAACAGAAGCTTATGCAAATATGGCTGCGGTTTTCACAGGTGTAACCGGAATGTCTTTCCTTATTTTTAATCTGCTTTGTGCTCCTTGTTTTGCTGCCATGGGTGCTATCAAACGGGAAATGAACAATAATAAATGGTTCTGGTTTGCGATTCTGTACGAATGTGGATTTGCTTACGTAATTTCATTTATCGTAAATCAGATTGGAAGCCTTTGTACTGGAGCTGTAAGCGGTGTTATCGGAATTATCGAAGTAGTTTTAGGCTTCGTAGTTTTAGCCGGCCTCGTTTACATGGTTTGTAGAAAAGACAAATACAAAAAATAAAAGATAGAAATTTAGACGGTGGTTTAAAGTTTAAGAACTTGTGGATGCAATAAACCACCAGTCTGCAGGAGGAATTTATGGGAACAGCAATTGTATGCGTAATTCTTTTTATAATGATTGCTTTAATCGTAAAATCACTTTGTAAAAAATATCATAAAGCAAAAAAGTCGGGTGGCTGCTGTTGTGGATGCTCCGGATGTTCAAGTTCCACCTGTAAAAAAAATAAATCTTGAATTGAATATCGGCTGTCAAATTTCAGGTTGAAAAAATAGAAAATATTAATATAATTAAAAAAATATATTAAACCAAGGCAGCGTAAAAATGAAAATAACTGAATCGGCAGAAATGTATCTTGAAACAATTCTTGTACTTTCAAAACAGGGAGATGTTCGTGCCATCGATATTGGTCGGGCAATGAATTTTTCAAGACCAACAGTCAGCGTTGCCATTCACAACCTTGAAAAAGATGGCTACATAAAAATAAGTCCTGAAGGAAATATTACTCTAAAAGCCTCAGGGCTTAAAATTGCAGAAACAATTTATGAACGCCACACTGTACTCACAGAAATTCTTATACAGTTAGGCGTTTCAGAAAAGACAGCTTCCGAAGATGCCTGCAAAATTGAACACGACATCAGTCAGGAAACTTTTGACTGCATCAAAAAACATATTTCAAACCATCGTCCTTAACCTCAAAATGAATGTCAGACTTTGCAAAGAATCCTTCACACAATGACATAAGATAAATATAGATGGTATAAAAATTAATTTTTCCATTTCTTTCTCTCTGTGCAGTTTTTACGATACAGAAACATCTTTTTTATTTCAATGAAATAAATCCATATTCATTTAAAAGATAATTAACCCGAACATCATTTTTTTCTATAGGAACTGCTTTTGTTACACAAATAGTAAAACATACTCCACAGACAATTCTTTTATCACAATCCAGAACTCTTGAAAGATATTTATCGTAATAACCTTTACCTCTTCCAAGCCGTGCACCTTCAAGATTAAAAACAAGCCCAGGCACAAAAATAAGTGCATCTGAAGGAATTTGATCAGGACTTAATTTTGTGCAATTTTCTGAAGGCTCTCTAATATTGTATTTATTATCTGAAGTAAAATCTCCGTCAAAGTCATCAATCAAATAAAAGTCCATATCATTTCCTGACTTTGCCATTTTCGGAACTGCAACTTTCTTTTTATCTTTCAGCGCCTGTTTCATTAAAGGAACAATATCGACCTCATCATTCATTGGCATAAAACCAAGAATCATAGTTGCATTTTTGTATTCGTCACTATTTGTCACCGATGTAACTACCGATTTTGCAGTCTGTTCCATCAGAGGTAAATCAGAGCAATATTCTTTTAACGCAGCTTTAGCTCTTTTTCTGAGGAATGATTTCTGTTCTTCAACTGTTTTGTAATCGTAAATCGTTGGTGTATGACATTGCGACATTTAAAATTTTCCTTTATTAACCAGCATTTCTATATTTAACT
>JAHAZA010000025.1 GCA_018385415.1 Treponema sp.
GTAATCGTACTTACAATGAACAGAAAACACCAGGATAAGATTCAGATAGAAGAAGATGAAGATGATACCAAAGCTGAGCATCTTGATGAATGGCAGAAACTAGTTGGAACTGCTGCTGCTCTCAGTAAAATTTCGCTGAATGATGATACAACTTTATATAAAGATGACCCTCAGTTAATGCATCGTGCTGTTGCATTCTGTTCAAACATAAAGGCATCTAACAAAATCAAAAATACTTTCAATGTGTTAAATAAAGACTATGCAGATAAACTAATAGAAACAAAAGACAGTCACAAATATGTTCAAATAGAAAGTCGCCATGTAGACGGAAGCATGAATTCTCAGGAACGTAATGCTGATATACAATGGCTCAAAGATACACCAACGGATTCAAATGATTGTCGTATTCTCTGTAACGTTCGTTGTCTTAGTGAAGGTGTTGATGTTCCATCTTTGGATGCTGCAATATTCCTTAGTCCTCGCAAGTCTCAGGTTGAAATTGTTCAGTCTGTTGGACGTGTAATGCGTAAAAGCGAAGGAAAGAAATTCGGTTATCTGATTATTCCTGTTATTGTAGATGCAACAAAAGAAGCTGATAAAGCACTTGAAAAGAATAAAGATTTTCAGATTGTGTGGTCTGTTGCCTGTGCTTTGCGTTCACATGATGATCGTTTTAACTTGTTTGTAAATAATCCTGACATGGATCCAAGCGGAAATGGTTCAAGCGGTGGTTCAGGTGGAGACTCTGGCGGTGGAAATCGAGGTCCTATTATTCTTGATGGTGATAAATTTGATTTTCCACAAGAGGACTTAACAACTCAATTCTATGCCCGCATGGTACAGAAAGTTGGAGACAGAAGATATTGGGTACAGTGGGCACAAGACATTGCTGAAATTGCGGAACGCCACATAAATCAGATAACAACAAAGGTTGAAACAGATAAAATTGCTCAGGATTCATTTTCAAAATTTATAGATGGTTTGCATAAGAACATTAATAAGTCGATTACACAACAGTCGGCAATTGAAATGCTTGCTCAACATATAATTACAAAACCTGTTTTTGAAGCTCTTTTTGAAGGTAGTGAATTCATTGCAAATAATCCAATTTCAAAAAGTATGCAGAATATTCTTGATATTATTGATATTAAAGCTGCAAATCAGGAAGAAGAAGAAACCCTTAACCGATTCTATGATTCTGTAAAAGAAAGAGCTTCTGGAGTAAAAACTGCTGAAGGCAGACAAAAAATAATTGTTGAACTTTACGACAGTTTCTTTAAGAATGCTTTTCCAAAAATGGTTGAGCAGCTTGGAATTGTCTATACTCCAGTGGAAGTTGTTGATTTTATCATCAACAGTGTGTCCTATGTCCTGCAAAAAGAATTTGGAAGAAACATTTCCGATGAAAATGTAAATATCATCGATCCATTTACAGGAACTGGAACGTTTATAGTTCGTCTCTTGCAAAGTGGTCTTATTCGTCCGGAAGATTTCAAGCGTAAATATATGCATGAACTTAGGGCAAATGAGATTGTCCTTTTGGCTTATTACATTGCATCAATCAATATTGAGAATGCCTATCACAGTATCTTGAACAATGAAATATTCTTCAGTAATGATGAAAAGAAATACACTCCATTTGGTGGAATATGTTTGACTGACACATTCCAGCTGGCAGAGGAAAATAAAAATCTGTTCAGCGAAATGTTCCCGGTAAATTCAAGACGTGTTCAGGAACAGATTGATACTCCAATTCATATTGTTATTGGAAATCCTCCATATTCGATTGGTCAGAAAAGTGCCAACGACAATGCACAAAATATGCATTATGAACACCTTGATAAAAAAATTGAAGAAACTTATGTAAGGGAAAGTTCTGCAGCGTTGAGTAAAGCTTGCTATGACAGTTATATAAAAGCATTCCGCTGGGCAACAGACAGACTTGATCCTTCTTGCGGTGGAATTATCGGTTTTGTTACAAACGGTTCATGGCTTGACAACAACGGACTTGATGGTTTTAGAAAATGTATTGAAAAGGATTTTGAAAAAATCTATGTCTTTAATCTTCGTGGAAACCAGAGAACAAGTGGTGAACTTAGTAGAAAAGAAGGCGGTAAGATTTTTGGAAGCGGAAGCCGTGCTCCAATTGCAATTACAATTCTTGTAAAACGTAAAGATAAGAATACGGATAAAGCAACAATTGTATATCGGGATATTGGTGACTATCTTACTAGGGAACAGAAACTCAAAATCATTAGGAATACAAAATCCATTGAAAACCTTGAAATGACAGAACTTCATCCAAACAAAGACGGTGACTGGATTAATTTGAGGAATGACGAATTTGCTGAATATATTCCGATTGCTCCTGAGAAGAAATTTGATGTTGCATCGAAGTCTATTTTTAATACCTTCGCCATAGGTGTTGCTACAAACAGAGATACCTGGGTTTACGGATTTTCAAAAGAAACTGTTACTAAAAATATGAAATCAATGATTTCCTTTTATAATGAAGAAGTTGAAAGAAATAGGGGAATTGAAAATAAAGAATTACAATCAGATTCAAAAAAAATCAGTTGGACCCGAAGTTTAAAGAAAGATGCTGAAAAAGAAATTCTACATTCATTTGATGAAGAGCAGTATGTAGAGTCAATTTATCGTCCGTTCGCAAAAGAACATTTGTATTACCACAAACCATTCATTGAATCTCCTGGACTCTGGAAACAATTATTCCCATCGAAGAAACATTCAAATCTTGTTATTTGTGTTTCAGGTGTTGGTGGAAGTAAAGAATTTTCTCCATTGATTATTGATGAAATTCCTTGTATGGATTTAGTTGAAAAATCTCAATGTTTCCCTCTTTATTACTATAAAGAGAATGAAGAAAATCAAAATGCTTTGTTTGACGAGTTTAACAAAGAAAAATACATCCGCCATGACGGCATCACTGACTGGATTCTAAAACAATCTCGCAGCATTTACGGAAAATCTGTAGAAAAAGAAGACATCTTCTATTATGTTTACGGCTTCCTTCATTCAAAAGAATACAGAACAAAATATGCAGCCGACTTAAAGAAAATGCTTCCCCGCATTCCACTTGTAGATAAAAAAGAAGACTTCTGGGCATTCAGTAAAGCGGGTCGTCAGCTTGCAGATTTGCATCTTCATTATGAAACTGTAGAACCAATTTCTGGTCTTGATGTAAAGTTTACAGGCGACATTGGCGATGAGTACGATTATTTCTCTGTAGAAAAACTCCGCTTCCCGTCAAAAGACAAAAAAGATACAATCATCTACAACAGTCACATTACAATTTCTGGAATTCCAGAAAAGGCTTATGAATATATTGTAAACGGCAAAAGTGCAATCGAATGGATTATGGATCGCTATCAGGTAACTGTTGACAAAGATTCAGGAATCAAGAATGACTGCAACGATTGGGCAAAGGAACACAAAAAGCCCCGCTACATTTATGATTTGATTCTAAGCATTATCAATGTAAGCTGCCAGACTGTAGACATTGTAAACAGTCTTCCAGTAATTTCTTTTGATGAAACTGAAAATAAGGACTGTTTGTATAAAGAAAATGATGAAGATATATATCTTTCGAAAGTTGCAATTGATAAACCAGTTTACAAATAATATTTTTGAAAGAAGAGATGTTTTCTAAAAATTGACGATAGCAGTCAGTTGTGCTATATTAAAAGAAAGGAAATGCCCGACTCTGTCGGTTGTCTCCATATGTTTGACGATAAAGTCGCCCATCGTTTCTGAGACAAGTGGGCGGCTTTATTTTTTACTCATCTTTCTTTTTTAGGTAAGAGAGCACAGCTATAACTGTTCCAATAACGGTGGCAACGCAAGTTACCAGTGCGATTATTATTTCACAAGTCATAAACTAGCCTCCCATTTTCAAATTTCAGCAGGTGCTGATTGAGTCTGGGAGACAACCGCCTTTGAGTCAGGCAAATCCAGTAAAATTACTATAACACAAGTTTTGTATAGTGTATATATGTATAGAAATAATATTCCTGCGTTAGTGCTATGAAAGACGCCGGAGTCGGCCACCGCAGGGCTTGCCCGAGGAGGCTGGAGCGAAAGCGCAATCTGGAATAGCACGACCGCCGAAGGCGGGAACGCCCGAATTATTCAACTGAAATTTAGCTTATACCGGAAAATTACGCATCAAATATGAAAAGTTTGTGATTTCTGCGTAAATTTAGGTCAGTTAAAGGCCAACAATAAGCAAAAGTACTCAGAAAAACAGGGAAACTGCTAAAAAATGCGTAAAGGCGGAAAGAAAAAGACTAAACCCTCTAGAAAAAAAAGATATTTACGCAGGAAAAAGCAAAGAAGCCAGGAATTCTGCGTAAAATTCCAGAAATATATATCAAAACCATTCCTGTATAACCTCACAAAAAAGAATCATTATGATTCCCACAATAATCATTATGATGTTGTTTGTAATGCTGAACATCTTCCTTTCTTGAGAGAACATCAATTTTCTGCTATAACATAATCACTGGGGAGCTGGAAAATTTCCGGCTGAGAGTAGGAGTTTCCTTTACCCATAGAACCTGTTGGATAATCCCATCGTTAGGAAGTTATATGAATTACACAACTCAAATGGATGCCGCAAGAAAAGGCATCATCACTCCACAAATGAAAATCGTTGCACAGAAAGAGTACATGGAAGAAGAAAAACTCCGTGCACTTGTTGCAGAAGGAAAAGTTGCAATCTGTGCAAATAAAAATCATAAATGCCTTAATCCAGAAGGCGTGGGCAGCATGCTCAAAACTAAAATTAATGCCAACATCGGAATCAGCCGCGACTGCAAAGATTACGATATCGAAATGCAGAAGGTATTGAGCGCAGTTAAACTTGGTGCTGATGCCATCATGGATCTTTCAAGCCACGGAAACACTGAGCCGTTCAGAAAAAAGCTTGTTGAAGAATGTCCATGCATGATCGGAACTGTTCCTGTTTATGATTCTGTTATTCACTATCAGCGGGATCTTGCAACTTTGACAGCAAAGGACTTTGTTGATGTTGTACGCCTTCATGCAGAAAACGGCGTTGACTTTGTTACTCTTCACTGTGGAATTACTCGTAAGACAATCGAACAGATTAAGAATCATAAACGCAAGATGAATATCGTAAGCCGCGGTGGTTCTCTTGTTTTTGCATGGATGAGCATGACTGGAAACGAAAATCCTTTCTACGAATGTTATGACGAAATTCTGGACATTTGTGAAAAGTACGATGTTACAATTTCTCTTGGTGATGCATGTCGTCCGGGTTGTCTTGCTGATGCAACTGATGTATGTCAGATTGAAGAGCTTGTTCGTCTTGGGGAACTTACAAAGCGTGCATGGGCTCACAATGTTCAGGTAATGGTTGAAGGTCCGGGACACGTTCCACTCAATCAGGTTGCAGCAAACATGGAAGTTCAGAAAACACTTTGTGGCGGAGCACCATTCTATGTTCTCGGCCCATTGGTAACTGACATCGCTCCAGGTTACGATCACATTACGGCAGCCATTGGTGGTGCAGTTGCTGCAATGAGCGGCGCATCGTTCCTCTGTTATGTAACTCCAGCTGAACACCTTGCCCTTCCTAATGTAGAAGATGTTAAGCAGGGAATCATCGCTTCAAAGATTGCAGCTCACGCAGCCGACATTGCAAAAGGAATTCCTCACGCCCGTGACATTGATGACAAAATGGCGGATGCTCGACGCGAGCTGGACTGGGACAAGCAGTTTGAATGTGCAATGGATCCAGAAACAGCAAAGGCAATTCGCGACAGCCGTAAGCCAGAAGATGATCACAGCGATACCTGCAGTATGTGCGGAAAGTTCTGTGCAGTTCGCAGCATGAACAAGGCTTTGTCTGGTGAATATATTGATATTCTTTAAATAACAAAATACAGGTAAATAATTATTGAAAGCCAGTAAATAAAAAGGCTCCCATCGGGAACCGACTGAAAAAAAGGCTTCGCCTTTCGGGCTGCAGAATTTTTTTTCGGTCGAACCCCGATTCCGCCTTTTTATTTTTCTTTACAATCATATTCACTTTTATTATTATAAATAATACCAATGAAATTCATCAGACAATTCCTTATTATCATATCAATTTCTCTCATCGGGGAAGTTATGGGGCATTTTATTCCGCTTCCGATTCCGGGATCGATTTATGGGCTTATACTGATGTTCTTTGCGCTGCAGTTTAAGGTGTTTCCGCTGGATGCGGTGAAGGAAACTTCAAAGTTCCTCATTGATATAATGCCGATTATGTTTGTTCCACCTGGAGTCTGTGTTCTGGAATATCTTGATGTTTTAAAAGCTCACTGGTGGCAGATTGTTTTGATTTCGATTGTGTCTACTTTTGTTGTGATGATTGTGACCGGGCTTGTGACTCAGCTGGTGATGAAAATCAAGGAGCGATAGATGGAAACCCTTAGAACTTTTTTAAATGATTCTACTTTCTTTTATGTGTTCCTCACTCTCATTACCTATGGCTTTGGCGTAATGCTGAAAAATAAATTTAAGCATCCGGTTTTTAATCCGCTTTTAATTTCTACAGCACTTTGTATTGCTGTTATTTTGATCTTTAAACTTGATGCTGCAAAATACAAGCAGGGAACAAAATTCATTTCGTTTCTTCTGACACCAGTTACGGTTTGTCTTGCAATTCCTCTTTATGAGCAGTTTGAAAAATTGAAGGACAACTGGCTTGCGATTCTGCTTGGAATTATTTCTGGTGTTGTAACAAGCTTGTCACTTGTTTTTGGAATGTGTCTTGCTTTTGGATTAAGCAAGCCGGAATTTATTGCACTGCTTCCAAAATCAATTACCACTCCAATTGGCATTGCCATGTCAGAAAAGTTTGCAGGAATTCCGTCGTTAACAGTTGCAGCTATCGTAATAACTGGAATTGTTGGAAACATTTTTGCGGAATTGATTTTGAAGGTTTTCAGAATTACTCATCCGGTTGCGAAGGGCATAGCAATTGGAACTTCGTCACACGCACTTGGAACTGCAAAAGCAATGGAAATCGGAGAAGTTGAAGGGGCAATGAGCAGCCTTTCTGTTGCAGTGGCGGGAATCATCACAGTGATTTTATTTTCGTTCTACGCAAAATTGATGTAAATTATTTCTATGAGACTCAGGAAGGAAAAAATTTTCCTGTTCCCCACTGTATTGAAAACAGTGATGGCTGGCAGGTTGTAGAACCAATCGCAGCTGTGACAGATAAATATGTAAATAAACCATCATTTGGTTTTGCAGGCTGGAATTTTCGAAAGAATGCTTTTATTGACAATTCTTCGATAATTCAATAAAACTAAATTGTACGGCAAAGAGGTCGTAGATCTTAGGGCGAGATTGTCACCTGGCAAAAGTCGCAATAAAATCTACGACCTCTTTTTTATTTATAAAAATCAGGGACGTAAAAATTCCCCGAAAAAAATACTGGAGCAAACATGAAAATCAACAAGAACTTTTTAGACCTTGAAGCAAATTATCTTTTTTCTACAGTAGGAAAAAAGCAGCGGGAATATCAGGCAGCACATCCAGAAGCTGATGTCATTAAACTTTCAATCGGGGATGTAACAAAACCTTTGTGTCCTGCAGTTATCGAAGCAATGCACAAGGCTGTTGATGAAATGGCAGATGAAAAATCATTCCGCGGATATCCACCAGAAACAGGATACGATTTTATTATCGAAAAGATTTTGAAATATGATTTTACAGACCGTGGAATCAAAATGGATAAATCAGAAATCTTCCTTTCTGACGGTGCAAAATCTGACTGTGGAAACATTGGTGATATTTTTGCTGTTGATAATAAAGTTGCAATCTGTGATCCTGTTTATCCAGTTTACCTTGATACAAACATCATGTTTGGTCGTAAGAACAATGTAATCATCATGCCTTGTACAGAAGAAAACGGGTTCAGTCCAAAAGTTCCAGCAGAAGGCGACGAAATTCCAGATATCATTTATCTCTGCTTCCCAAACAATCCAACAGGATCTGTAGCAACTCGCCAGCAGTTAAAGGAATGGGTTGATTATGCAAACAAGCATCACTCAGTAATTCTTTTTGATGCAGCTTACGAAGCATTCATCACAGACAATTCAATTCCAAAATCAATTTACGAAATCGAAGGCGCACGCACTTGTGCAATCGAACTCCGTTCATTCTCAAAAACTGCAGGCTTCACTGGAGTTCGCTGCGGTTATACCGTAGTTCCACATGACCTCGTATTTGATGGAACTGAACTCAACGCAATGTGGTTCCGTCGCCAGTCAACAAAATTCAACGGCGTTTCTTACATCACACAGCGGGCTGCCGAAGCAATTTACTCAGACATCGGTCAGAAACAGATTCAGGAAAATCTCAACTACTACCGCGAAAATGCAAAAATCATTTTTAATGGCCTTACAGAAGCAGGCTTCAAATGTTATGGTGGAATTTACAGTCCATACATCTGGTTCAAAGTACCAGAAGGCTATACTTCATGGTCATTCTTTGACGAGCTTCTCGACCAGTGCAACGTCGTAGGAACTCCAGGCTCAGGCTTTGGTAAATGCGGTGAAGGCTTCTTAAGACTTACTGCCTTCGGAAACAAAGAACGCACAATCGAAGCTGTTGAAAGAATTAAGGCTAAGTACGGTAAAAAATAAAAAAGCCAAAGCCTCCGCAAGTGCGGGGTTTTTTATAGCTATATAAAATTGACGAAATAGCTATATCATTCTATAATTTCATTAAATACAAATTCCACATAAAAACGAGGCATGTATGTCAGAAGCGATACCAGTTTTCGAGGCTAAAAATAAGTTACCGTTTTATATTCACAAGGCAGAGGCTGAAGGACCGGTTTTTCTTTCAAGGCGGAATAAAGAAGTAGCAGTTGTAATTTCTGTTGATGATTACAATAAACTTTTGAATCAAGCAAGCAAAAATCGTTCTCACATGTCTTTTCTTGATCGGGTAAAAGATTTTCATGAACGCAATAAGGATTTGTATTCTGATTCTGAGGTGGAGCAACTTTTTAATAATGCACGCTGCAAAGATACAAACGCTTTTTTTGAAGATAATGTCTGGGATGGAATAATGGAGAGCAACCATGAATAGCGAGGATTTACCACATTATCTTCTTGATACAAATATTATTTCAGAAATTGTAAAGTTTGTGCCAGATTTTAAGGTTATAAAAAAAATCGGTGAACATTCCTCGGATATGGCTATAAGTGTTTTAACCTGGCACGAACTTGTTTACGGTTTGGAACGATTACCGGAAGGACTTCGTAAAAAAGAACTTTCAAAATATGTATACGATGATGTGGAACAGTCTTTTCCTATAATAAATTTTACAAAAAGTGCAGCAGAAATTCATGCAAAGATTCGTTCAGCTATAGAAGAATCCGGTTATAATCTCCCCTATGCCGACACTCAGATTGCAGCCACAGCAATTGCAGAAGATATGATTCTTGTTACAAGAAATTCCAGACATTTTTCTGAAATCGAAGAAAAATTTTCGTTAAAGCTCGAAAACTGGTTTGAAGATAATCATTAATTCATGTCAAATGAATTTGCATACAGCAGATTGAAGGGGTCAGGATAATTAACCCATTTACATCTGAAGGTAATTGAAACCCACTTTTTTTTGCTATATAATGGGTTGTAAGCGACTTGTGAAATTCGCGGAGGTTATTTTAAATGAACGTAGTTGTAATTGGTGCCCAGTGGGGAGATGAAGGAAAAGGTAAAATCGTAGATTACCTTGCTGAAGATGCTAAATATGTTGTTCGCTATGCTGGTGGTCCAAATGCTGGTCACACAATCGTAGTAGACGGAAAACAGTATGCGCTTCACCAGGTTCCATCTGGAATCCTATATAACGATAAAAAAGTATTCCTTGGTTCAGGAATGGTTATTGATGCTGAAGCTTTCTTCAACGAATTGCAGATGTTGAAAGAAAACGGAATTAACTGGGAAGGTCGTGTTTTTATTTCTGACCGTGCACAGTTGATTCTTCCTCGCTACCGTCAGATGGACAAAGATCGCGATGCAGCTCGCAAACGTCCAATCGGTACAACAGGCCGCGGAATGGGAATCGCTTATGCTGAAAAAGCTCACCGTGATGGTGTTCGTCTTGCTGACCTTGACTGGCCAGAAAAAATGGCTGAGTTTGACGGCGAAGACAAGGCTTACCTTGATAAATACAGAGATCAGCTTTTGAGCATGCGCGTTAACATGGCTGCAGAAATGCACAAGGTTAAAGGCGAAAACATTTTGTTTGAAGGTGCTCAGGGTGCTATGCTTGACATCGACAGCGGTACATATCCATATGTAAGTTCTGGAGCTTCTTGTGCTGCAGGTGCTTCTTCTGGTTGTGGAATCGGACCTCACGACCTCGATCAGATTGTAGGTGTATTCAAGGCTTACCAGACTCGTGTTGGTAACGGTCCAATGCCTACAGAATTCAACAACGAAAGTGAAGGTGAACTTTGTCAGTACGTTCGCGACACTGGTCGTGAATACGGTGTAACAACAGGACGTGCTCGTCGTTGTGGTTACCTCGACTTGGTTGCTCTCCGCTATGCTTGTCGTGTAAATTCCCTCGATGGACTTGTTCTTACACACCTTGATATTTATGATGCAATGGATCAGATTGAAGCTTGTGTTGCTTATGACATCAATGGAAAAGAAGTAACAGACTTCCCTGCAAACGTAAAAGAAATGGAAGCAGCAAAACCTATTCTTAAGAAATTTACAGGCTGGAAGAAAGAACTTAAAAACTGCCGTTCTTTTGATGAACTTCCACAGCAGGCAAAAGACTATATCAACTTCATCGAAGAATATACAGAAACTCCTATAACAATCGTTTCTGTAGGTTATGAACGCGATGATACATTCATCCGCAAGAACCCTTGGAAGAAGTAATTTAGAAAATCATAAAAGATTTATCCATCGCCATCTGAAAAATCGGATGGCGTTTTTTTTATAAAATATATTGACAGTTTTTTTCAATCGCTGTATAACAAACATATAAACGGCAATGAGGTCGAAGTAGCTGGGGCTATCTTCGACCTTTTTTGTTTTTAAACAATTTTATTTTTTACTCGGCAAGGGCGTCGTGGTATTGTTCAGATTTTTATGTCTGAGGAATTTCACGTCGCCTTTGTTTTTTTTACACAGTAAACAATTCCAGGAGGTTTAGAATGGATAAAGTAACAGCAATTTTCGGTGAAAATGTTTTCAACGAAGCAACAATGAAAGCTCGCTTGCCAAAAGAAACATTCAAGCAGCTTATGAAAACAATTGAAGGTGGAGAAAAACTTGATCCTTCAGTTGCTAATGTAGTAGCAAATGCAATGAAAGATTGGGCAATTGAAAAAGGTGCAACACACTTTACACACTGGTTCCAGCCATTGACAGGTGTTACAGCTGAAAAGCACGATGCATTCATTCAGCCTACAAAAGAAGGCGGTATCATCATGGAATTCTCTGGAAAAGAATTAGTTCAGGGTGAACCAGATGCTTCTTCATTCCCATCAGGAGGAATCCGTGCAACATTTGAAGCACGTGGTTACACAGCTTGGGACCCAACTTCATACGCTTTCATCAAAGACGGAACACTTTGTATTCCTACAGCTTTCTGTTCTTACACAGGTGAAGCTCTCGACAAAAAGACACCATTGCTCCGCTCAATGGAAGCAATTTCAAAAGCAGCAGTTCGCGTTCTCAAACTCTTTGAAGGAAACGAAGCAGTAACTTCTGTTAAAACAACTGTAGGTCCAGAACAGGAATACTTCCTCGTTGACAAATCAGTTTACGACAAACGCCCTGACTTGATTTATACAGGACGCACTTTGTTCGGTGCAAAAGCTCCAAAAGGACAGGAACTTGAAGATCACTACTTCGGTATGATTAAGCCACGTGTTCAAGCATTCATGAAAGATCTTAACGAAGAACTTTGGAAGCTCGGAATCTTAGCTAAGACAGAACACAACGAAGTAGCTCCTGCTCAGCACGAACTTGCTCCAATCTTCTCTACAACAAACCTTGCTTGTGACCACAACCAGCTTACAATGGAATTGATGAGAAAGACAGCTTCTAAACACGGAATGGTTTGTCTTCTTCACGAAAAACCATTTGCCGGTGTAAATGGTTCTGGTAAACATAACAACTGGTCAATCTCAACTAACACAGGAAAGAACCTCCTTGACCCAGGTGCAACACCTGATCAGAATGCACAGTTCCTTTTGTTCCTCGCTGCAGTAATTCGTGCTGTTGATGAATACCAGGATCTTCTCCGTATCTCAGTTGCATCTGCTGGTAACGACCACCGTCTCGGAGCTAACGAAGCTCCTCCAGCTATCATCTCTATCTTCCTTGGAGATGAACTTACTGCAATTCTTGATGCACTTGAAAAAGGTGTTCCATATGGACCTCATGCAAAAGAAAAAATGCAGATTGGTGTAACAGTTCTTCCAGATTTCAACAAAGATACAACTGACCGTAACAGAACTTCACCATTTGCCTTCACTGGTAACAAGTTCGAATTCCGTTCACTTGGATCAAACGATTCAATCGCATGTTGCAACATCATGCTTAACACAGCAGTTGCTGATATCCTTGAAAAATTTGCTGATGAACTTGAAGGTGCAAGCGACTTTAATGCTGCAGTTTCTGCTCTCGTTCTTAAGACAATCAAAGAACACAAGAGAATTATTTTCAATGGAAACGGATATTCAGACGAATGGGTTAAAGAAGCTGAAAGCCGAGGTCTTATGAATCTCAAGACTACACCAGAAGCTCTTGCTCACCTCTGCGACAAGAAAAACGTTGAAGTTCTCAAGAAAGAAGGCGTATTTACAGAAGTTGAACTTAAATCTCGTTATGACATCTATAACGACAACTATGCAAAGATCATCAACATTGAAGCTTTGACAATGATCGATATGACAAAGAAGTTATATCTTCCAGTTGCAAGCTCATATGCAAACGAACTTGCAGGTGTTGTAGCAGCAAAGAAAGCAGTTGATGCAGGAATTGATGCAACTTACGAAACAGATCTCGTAAAGAAAGTAAGTTCACTTACAACAGGAATCTACAGCAAACTCCAGTCACTTGAAAAAGCTGAATGCGAAGTTAAGAACATCTCAGAAGTTGACGAACTTGCAGCTTACTACTGTAACAAAGTAATTCCTATTATGAACGAACTTCGTGCTAACGTTGACGAACTTGAAGGATACGTTCCTGCAAGCAAGTGGCCAGTTCCTTCATATGGTGAATTGTTGTACAGCGTAAGATAATTTTAGTTGTAAAAACGGAACTGATTATAAAAATAGAAAAGAAACAAATTGACTTTTGTTTTATCAACTATAAGGAGGTTGATTATGGAAGGTGTAACTATTCAACAGGTTACAGAAATCGCAAAACAGGCAGCCGGATCTGAAGCATACGCAATCTGGTTCCTCATCGGTGCTGCACTCGTATTCTTTATGCAGTGTGGATTCGCAATGGTAGAAACAGGATTTACTCGTGCAAAGAACGCTGGTAACATTATCATGAAAAACTTGATGGACTTCTGTATTGGAACTCCAATGTTCATGTTACTTGGTTTTGGTCTCATGATGAGTGAAAACTATTTCTTTGGTTTAATCGGTAAACCAAACCTTCAGTTGTTCACAAGCTTTGCTGATATTAACTGGTCATCATTTGTATTCAACCTTGTGTTCTGTGCAACAGCAGCTACTATCGTTTCAGGTTCGATGGCAGAAAGAACAAAGTTCAGTGCATATTGTATTTATTCTGCAATTATTTCTGCAGTTGTATATCCAATTGAAGCAGGTTGGGTTTGGAACTCACAGGGCTGGTTAGCTCAGATGGGATTCATTGACTTTGCTGGTTCTGCTGCAATCCACACAGTTGGTGGTGTTGCTGCTTTGATTGGTGCATGTTTCCTTGGACCACGTATTGGTAAATATTCTTATGACAAAAAAGGAAAGGTAACAAAGGTTCACGCTATTCCTGGTCACTCTTTAACACTTGGTGCACTTGGTACATTCATCCTGTGGTTTGGTTGGTACGGATTCAACGGTGCTGCTTGTGTTCAGCTTGAAGGAATTGGTGGTCTTGCAGCTGTATTCACAACAACTACAATTGCTCCAGCAGTTGCAGCTATTACAACAATGATCTTTACTTGGGTAAAAAACGGTAAGCCTGATGTTTCAATGACATTGAACGCATCATTGGCTGGTCTTGTAGCAATTACAGCTCCATGTGCTTGTTGTGATGCTCTTGGTGCAACTATCATTGGTGTTGTTGCAGGATTTATCGTAGTAGTAGTAATTGAATTCCTTGATCTCAAGCTTCATATTGATGACCCTGTTGGTGCTGTAGGTGTTCACCTTGCAAACGGTGTATGGGGAACTTTAGCTTGTGGTTTGTTCAGTGTAGATACAGGTTTGTTCTACGGACATGGTTGGAGACAGCTTGGTGTTCAGGCACTTGGTGAAGGTGCAATCATTCTTTGGACAACAGTTTGTATGTTGATTACATTTGCATTGATTAAGAAATTCCATGGACTTAGAGCAAGCAAAGAAGAAGAAGTTATCGGTCTTGATAAGCTTGAACACGGTATTGATTCTTCTTACGCAGACTTTATGGTTGCTCCACAGGTAATGACAGAAGGTGCTGCAGGTATCGCAGCTGCTCCAGTTCCTGTAGATAAAGCAATTCCAGTATCTAAGGGATCAAGCAAGCCAGATGCTAAGTTCCACATGGTTACAATCATCACACGTCAAAGCAAGTTTGATGATCTCAAATCTGCAATGAATGATATCAATGTAACTGGTATGACTGTAACAAATGTTCTTGGTTGTGGTGTTCAGCATGGTAAGACACAGAAGTACCGTGGTGCTGAAATTGATATGACTCTTCTTCCAAAGATCAAGGTTGATATCGTAGTATCAGAAGTTCCAGTAGACTTGGTAATTACAGCTGCAAAGGAAGTTCTTTATACAGGAAACATCGGTGACGGTAAAATCTTTGTTTACGATGTTGAAAATGTTGTTAAAGTAAGAACTGGTGAAGAAGGATACGAGGCTCTCCAAGACTAGCGCTCGTATCTTGCTAGTAAGCGTCATGTTTGTTCTTCGAGCGCCCACGAGAATTGCTTTCAGCAATTCTCTGTGTGGGTAGTGATAAGGGAACGTATCTTGCTAGTAAGCGTCATGTTTGTTCTTCGAGCGCTCACGAGAATTGCATTTAGCAATTCTCTGTGTGTGTAGTGATAAGGGGGCGTACCTTGCTAGTAAGCGTCATGTTTGTTCTTCGAGTGCTCACGAGAATTGCATTTAGCAATTCTCTGTGTGGGTAGTGATAAGTGGACGTACCTTGCTAGTAAGCGTCATGTTTGTTCTTCGAGCGCTCACGAGAATTGCATTTAGCAATTCTCTGTGTGGGTAGTGATAAGGGGGCGTACCTTGCTAGGAGATCTTGAATAAACAAATGGCTGTCTGAGCAATCGGGCAGCTTTTTTGTTTATTCAATTGTTTTTTTAAACAGACAAACAGAATCTGATATTAGAAGGATTCGAACCTGACGACTCAACTTCAATATAAAACCGTTGATTACTTATTGTTTTGCGTATAAAATTATTTCCGTGAAAAGATTTATTTTGACTCTATTGTGTTTATTGTGCTTTGGCATTGCATTTGGCAATGAACCATCTGTTGTTTCCGGTGATTATATTATTGATGACTGGAAGATCTATATATCTGAAGAAGGTAAAATTTCCATCAAGGACTATAAAGGTTCCAGTGAAAATGTTGAAATCCCGGATAACTTTGACGGATTTCCTGTTGTTTCCATTGGAGAAAAGGCTTTCCAAAATAAAGATTCACTTGTATCTGTTACAATTTCTGATTCTGTAACTTTAATCGACAGGTATGCTTTTGGATCATGCTCTAAGCTTAAATCTGTTGTGATTGGTAAAAGTGTGGAAACTATTTCAGAGTATGCATTTGAAGACTGCGAGAGTCTTGAAAAAATTGTAATTCCTGATTCTGTAAAAATAATCAAAGAATCTGCATTTTATGGATGCGTAAATTTAACATCAGTTGACTTTGGAAATTCCCTGGAAAAAATAGGAAATGAAGCTTTTAGACAATGTTCAAGTTTAACATCAGTTGTAATACCTGATTCTGTAAAAGATATTCACTTTGGTGCATTTTCAGCTTGTGAAAGACTTACAGATTTTACAATCGGTAAATCAGTGTTAAGTTTTGATTATTCACAAATATTTCTTTGGATGGAACCGCTTCATACCATAACACTGAAAAATGCAGGCACAGACTTAATTAAAGTTCCTTCCAGTGTACAGGTAATCAAACCTAAGGCAAAATCTCTTAGAGAACAGATGCAGGAAAGAAACGATAAATAATAAAATTCTAACTTGAAACCGGGTCTTTTAGGTCCGGTTTTTTATGTCCTGCCAGTAAACCAGACAATTAAAATAAAGCAGACATAAAATATAACATTTTGATATTTCTAATATCAATTGGTTTTGCATAAATTTAAACTTGAATTTAGTTTTAAAAAGTAATATGATATTTAAATATAAGCGGCAAAGAGGTCGTAGATAATGCTTTGTGCAGATGCACAAGGTTTTGTCTACGACCTCTTTTTTTATCGTGGAAAATTTTGATATGGAGGAAAAACAAAAAACTATCATCCGGTTTTTGTTATTATTGTCATGTGTGGATTTGTAGGTGCATTTGATTTAAATTCTGGAAGTCAGCCTATTAATGAAGGCTTGAAGGAAGAGCTCAGAAACCAGGTCCTTGAAATGTCGAAGAAGATTCGTCATCGCGGACCAGACTGGAGCGGAGTCTACACAGGTAATAATGCTATTATCAGTCATGAACGCCTTTCAATTGTAGACCCTCTTTCTGGTAAACAGCCACTTGTTAGTGACGATCAGAAAATTATTCTTGCTGCAAATGGTGAGATTTATAACCATAAAGATATTCGTAAAGAGTTTGAAGGAAAATACAACTTCCAGACAGGTTCTGACTGTGAAGCAATTATTCCTTTGTATAAAAAATATCGCGAAAGCGGAAACTTTGCAGAAATGGTTGAAAAGTTAAGTGGAATTTTTGCATTCGCACTTTACGATTCAGAAAAGGATGTTTACCTTATCTGCCGTGATGAAATCGGTGTAATTCCTCTTTACCAGGGATGGGACAAAGAAGGTCACTATTATGTAGCATCAGAACTCAAGGCTCTGGAAGGTGAATGTGTAACAATCGAAGAATTCCCTAACGGACATTACTTTTATTCAAAAGATGAAAAACCTGTACGCTGGTACAAGCGTGACTGGGAATCATACGATGCTGTAAAATCTGCTGCAAAAGCAACAGACGAAAAAGGAGATGTTATCAACCCTGCAGTTATCGAAAAAGTTAAGAACAGCCTTGAAAGTGCAGTTAAGGCTCAGCTTATGTCTGACGTTCCTTATGGTGTTTTGCTTTCTGGTGGTTTGGACTCTTCTATTATTGCCGCAATCACACAGAAGTTCAGTAAGAAGCGCGTTGAATCTGATTCGAAAGAGGCAGCTTGGTGGCCACAGCTTCACTCATTTGCCATTGGTCTTGAAGGTTCACCTGACTTAATCGCAGCACAGAAAGCTGCCGACTATATTGGTACAGTTCACCACGAAGTTCACTTTACAATTCAGGAAGCATTGGATGCGCTTCCAGATGTAATTTATCACATTGAAACTTACGATATTACAACAGTTCGTGCTTCAACACCAATGTATCTTTTGGCTCGTGTTATTAAATCAATGGGTATCAAGATGGTACTTTCAGGTGAAGGTTCTGACGAATTGTTTGGCGGATACTTGTACTTCCACAAGGCTCCTAACGCTCAGGAATTTCACGAAGAACTTGTTCGTAAAATGAGCAAGCTTCATCTTTACGACTGTCTGCGTGCTAACAAATCACTTATGGCATGGGGCGTTGAAGGTCGTGTTCCATTCCTTGATAAAGACTTTATTGATATCGCAATGAGATTGAACCCAACTGACAAGATGAACATCAAAATGCCAGACGGTAAACAGCGCATGGAAAAATGGATTATCCGTAAGGCTTTTGAAGATATGCTTCCAGATAGCATTGCATGGCGCCAGAAGGAACAGTTCTCTGACGGTGTAGGATACAACTGGATCGA
This sequence comes from Treponema sp., assembly GCA_018385415.1. Taxonomy (GTDB): domain Bacteria; phylum Spirochaetota; class Spirochaetia; order Treponematales; family Treponemataceae; genus Treponema_D. The sequence goes on from JAHAZA010000025.1 coordinate 18,247, forward strand.
CACTCTCAAGAAGATGACAGAGGAAAAAGTATCAGATGCAGAATTTGCACGCCGCGAAAACCGCTTCCCAGTAAACCCTCCAAAAACAAAAGAGGAATATTACTACCGCGAAATCTACAGCCGCCTGTTCCCTTCAGACAGCGCTGCAAAAGTAGTTCCACACGAAGCAGGCGTTGCATGTTCTACAGCAAAAGCCCTGGAATGGGATGCAGCATGGAAGAACATGGATGAACCATCAGGCCGTGCAATTGCTGGTGTTCATGACAAAGCTTACTAGTTCATGATTTAACTTATTGTAAATAAGGATACGAAATAAAAATGGCTGTCAGGATTTTATCTGGCATCCATTTTTTGTTAGAATAAAATTAAGTGTATTGTTTAACACTTTACTTCTTAACCTCAAGTCCTTCGAGGAACTTATCAATAGGACCAACATTCTTTTCAAGTTCCTCCATAAAGCCTTTCAAATATTCTTTGCGAGCTTTGAAAACATCGTCAAGTTTTAATGTTAGTCTAAGGCTCCAGAATACAAGGAAGAATGTAGGACAAAGAATGTAAGGTTTGATTCCTGTTTCGTGGTTTGTATAAAGATAATCTTTTAAAATGTCTTTTTCTGAAGCACCAAAGTATTTTAAAAGCAAGGCTGCAATAACACCTGTTCGGTCTTTTCCTGCAGTACAGTGAAACAGTACAGGAAGCTGATCTTCTTTAAGTGAGAGAATTGTTTCCAGAATATTTTTGATGTTTTTGCTTCCATCACCATCAGCCATTGATTTATAAACTTCTACCATTGGAGGAGAATTTTTCAACGAATCAAGACTAATTGATTTTTTGTCACGAGAAACACCGGCTTTATTTTCATCAAAAATTGGCATGTGAAAAATTTTGACACCAGAAATTTCTGGATTAGGTTTTTCTAGAAGCTCTTTGTTTGTTCGTAAGTCGATGATAGTTTTAAGATGATATTTCTCAACAAGAGTCTTAATATCTTCTTCTGAGACTTTATATAATGTTTTACCACGAATATATTTTCCTGTTGGCAAAGTTGTGCCATCTTTAAGAGGAATGTTTCCAATATCGCGGTAATTTCTTGTAGATTTCAGTTTAATAATTTTCACTTTAGATACCTTTTTATATTATAACTTAAAAATGGTTGATAAATAAAGTGGAATTTTTAGAAAAGGGGAATGATACCATAACAGACAGATTTTGTATAAATGAATTTATCTGTTATGGCAAAGAAAATTATTTTGTAGATTCTGAAGGTTCTACAGTTGAAGATTTTGCTTCTTGTTTTTTTGCGATAAGTTTTGCAATATAAATGAAAGGTGTATCAAGCAAACTAGTTACAATATAAATTACATAACATGCAGTTGTAATTGAAATAAGTTCTTTCATTGGGAATACAAAAAGGAATGCACCGAAATTGAAAATCACGATGTTAACAAGCTGAGAAATCAAGGTTGAGAAGTTGTTTCTGAACCAGAGCAATTTGTTATGATCGCCTGTTTTCTTTTCAGTTAATGACCACCATTTATGGTAAAGCCATACATCAAGCTTTTCAGAAATTGCATAACCGGCAAGGCTTGCAATAAGAATGCGTGGTGTGTTAGTAAACAATTTCTTTACCGAACTCATTGCCCAGTCTGATTCAGCAGGAATGTAATGTGTCCAGAGGAATGAGAAAAGGATGAACATTACAGTAGTGATAATTCCTACATGAACGCCTTTGTCTGCATCTTTCTTTCCGTAGACTTCGCTTAAAATATCTGTTGCAAGATAACTTGCGGCAAACAGTGTATTTCCCAAAGTCTGATCCATTCCGAATGCATGAACCAAAATAGTTACTTCGATGTTTGCAAGAATTGCAGAAACAGCGATCCATGCATACAATCCGCCTTTTCCAAATAAGCGCATAAATAAAATAGTTGCGCCAAAGGAAACCAAAAGAGAAATAATTAAAAATAATTCATTCATTTAGAACCTCCTTGTGCGAGAGATTCCGATCGATAAAAAAACGGTTTGTCTAAAGGGAATCTAAAGTTCACCTTTGTTTTTTTGAGTTGACCTGGTTTTGTTTAACGACAGGAAGGACTTCGAACTGTCTTTTGAATGATGGATTTAGAATATCAAAATTACCTGTTTATGGGAAGTAATTTTGATTTTTTAAGTGGAATGAATAAAAAAAGGCCAGGTAAATAATACCTGACCATAAAATCATGCTGATTATGAATTAAAGAACGTCTTCTTCATGAAGGTATTCAGCGAAACTGTCTGCAATTCCAAAAATCCATGAAATTGTTTCATTGAAGTTTACTGAATTAATTCCACCAGTTGTACAAATATAATGTTCAAGAACAACCAAATCTTTGTATGAGTAAGCAGTAGCAAAGATTTTATCTGAGTTCCATTTGTTCAAAAGCTTGCAGAGTCTTGTTTCAGAAACTTTTTCAAGATCTCCCCACTGTGTATACAGTTTGATAAGTTCTCTATCTTCATCTACTTCAATATAAATACCGATTCCATCAATCTTAATGAAAAGATCACCGTCTTCATCAATAAGAGCGTTATCTGAATATTCTTTATCGAGTATATCCATCAATGCTTCAGTTGTGATATCGTCAACAGATAATTCGCTTCCTTTGGCAAATATTGTCAAAGCAGGAATTGTTAACAAAATGAGCATAGCTAAAAACTTTTTCATAGTATCCTTCCCGTTTTAATAATTTTCTTTATATACGAAGATTATCTCACAAACCTGGTAATTTTACAATTAATTCCAGCAACGGATAGAATCGCCATCTTTATCAGAGCCATTACCAGTAAGGAGTTTAATTAAATCTATATAAGTTCCGATCCCGAAAAGACCAAAGGTAAAAATATAAAGAATTCCCATACCGATTTTTCCTTCATAGAACTTGTGAACACCAAAATATCCAAGGAACATACAAAGAATAATATCTATCTTTAAATTTTTTTCACTTGTTCCATAATTGTTTCTAAGATCTTTTTTGAAAATTGTTATTAATGAAAGTACAGTAAATATGATTACACAGATGATGTAGAGAACAAAAAAGATAATCAAGAAAATTAAAATTGAATCTCCATTCCCAGATGTATTAGCAAATGAAGAAAAAAATTGTGATACGATAGAAAAGGCTATTTGTAAAAACCCAAAAACTTTTAAAGCACTGGTTAATTTACCTGCATAACCTTTTGTTTCTGCAGCAGTGATGATAGCCCCAATAAAAATGAATGAAAGAACAGCAGAAATTATTCCTGAAATGATAGAACCGATAATATTCATTTAGCACCTCTTGAAAAAGAATCTTTGTTAAAAATAGTCATAGAAAAATCTTCTTATTAATCGTTGTTAGTATATTTATAACGAACAAACTGATTGTTTTGAATAGTATAAGCAATTTCAAATTTTTCATCAATGTAGATTTTATAAATATGAGTATTGCTTTTTGTAAAGTCAGCAGAGTCCCGGGCAATTGTTAAAAGTCCTGCGTTGTTAATGCTCCAGTAAAGAAGAGGTGCAGAAATGCTGACTGGTTTTTTGTAGTTAGGAGAAGAGGCTCTTCTTTCTGTACGACCATAGGTTGCTGCAACAATATGACCAACATTAGAGTCGTAATCAAAATAATTATAATTTTCAATAGAGCCGTTTGTTGTAATTTTTTCGAGGGAATGATGAATAAGATCTTTTTGTGTCCAGAAAACAGCATTGCTTTTATCTGTCAGTGAAAGGAATTTTTTGGCTTCGAAATTGTATATTTTGTATCCTTCAACTGTATCAAGAATAATTCCTTTTTCGTAAATGGCCTTGCAAGTTCCCCAATAATAATAAGATGCTGTTCTTTGAAGTCCCTTTGGATTTTTTAAAACATCTTTAATTGTCTGAGTATCATATTTGATACCATTTTTATAAACAGTAAATAAAATATTTTTTTTCTGATAATTGAGGGGAAGAAGATTTGTATAAGTGAAAACAACTTTATAACTTCCATTTTCAACAGAAAATTTTTGATCATTATCAAGCAAAGGTTCGTCAGCAAATAATGAAATTCCAAAAATCAAAAGAAGTGTATAAATAAAAAACTTTTTCATAATTTCTCCGTTATACTGAACAGTTATCTCTAACTGATATTAATATTCTACTATATAAAATGAATTTTAGTTAATATTTCAGGTGTTGTTGTAAGTCATTTGGGCTACAGACCAAAGTGAATTTGGAATGTCCGGATTTACACCGCAATTTTTAAACAGGTCAGGAAGATTTACGAAAGTGTATCCCTGCTTTTTAAGTTCAGGAATTATTCGTTTAACAGCTTGGAGTGTCGGTGAATTTTTTTCCATTACGTGAAGGAGAAAAATAGTTCCGTTCTGTGCGTCTTTCATCATCTGGTTGTAGCGGTATTCGGCGTCGTATTCAGGATCCCAGTCGTTACAGCCCAGTCCGCATATGAATGGAACTTTTATTATGTCGTACATTTGTTGGCTTACCGAAATATATGGTGGTCTAAAAAACTGTGCTTTTTTTCCTGTAAGGGTAAGGATAGCGTTGTCGCATTTTTCGTATTCAGCTTCGATTTCTTCTTTTGTAAGCTCTGCCATTTTGGGATGAGTCCATGAATGGTTTTCGATATCGCATCCAAGTTTTATTGCCCGTTGGATTACAGATTTATTTTCTTCTGTGATTTTATTTCCGATTAAAAAGAAAGATGCTGGGACATTGTATTCCTCAAGGATGTCCAGCATATCATTCATTGTTGTGTCACCACTTTCAACATTTGGGCCATCGTCAAAACTAAGGCAGAGAAATTTATTCATAAAGTGCTATTTTCCTTTCTTGTTCAGTTTATACGAAAGCTGGCAGGTTGGTAAGGGGGAGGCCAGGGGCTCCGCATTATATATATCTACAGACTTTTTCAAGGCAATCTTCGCGTTTATCACAAAGCATTTGTTTTCCTGAAATTGATAGACACTTTGCCTTTGTAAACTCAGAGAAGTCAGTCTGCTTTAATATGTTTATAACAAGTTTTCTGATTAT
>JAHAZA010000003.1 GCA_018385415.1 Treponema sp.
TTTTTGTTTCCTGCTCCAAGTTCTTTAGCCATGTCAGCAGCAACTTCTTTAATACGTGGGTCACCAGCGTGTTTGTTGAATGCTTCGAACAAGTCAAGTTCTGAGTTTTCTTCGATTTCAACACCCAAGTTGTAAAGCTGTTTGATTGGTGCGTTACAAGCCAGGAAGTTCAGTGGACGTGGTCCGAAAGAAATAATCTTCAGGTGGTTCAGAGCATAAACAGCTTTTGCGATTGGTGCAAATTCGTGAATCATATCTGCACACTGTTCTGCTGTTCCTACTGGATATTCAGGGATGTAAGCCTTGATGTTGCGGAGCTTAAGGTTGTAAGAAGCGTTAAGCATACCACAGTAAGCATCTCCACGACCCTGGATAAGTCCGCCATTCTTAGATGTTTCTTCTGCAGCTGCACAGAACATCTTTGGTCCGTCAAAGTGCTTAGCAAGAAGTGTTTCTGCGATTTCTGGTCCGAAGTTTCCTAGGTAAACACAGAGTGCATTACATCCTGCTTTCTTGATGTCTTCGAGAGCCTGAACCATGTGGATTTCGCTTTCTACGATACAGATTGGACATTCGTAAATTTCATCTGCACCATATTTTTTTGTGTAAGCTTCTACAAGAGCCTTTCTTCTGTTTACAGAAAGTGATTCTGGGAAACAGTCACGGCTAACAGCAACGATACCAATTTTAATCTTTGGTTTATTCATATTATTCTCCTATGTTTTTTCGCAGTCAGCGAAATAACTATTGTTTTAGTGGAATCTTGCAAGAATCCTTAGATTCATTTGATTCCTTATTTATTTTTTGCAAGGTCAATGTTTACACCGTTCAAGCCAACAAATGCACCAGCTTTTGCTTCTGATGAATCTGGATGAGCGATGAGCCATTTGTTGCGTGCCCAAAGAAGTTTATCTTCAAAGTCAATTTCTTTGATAGCAGGTTTTTCTGTATTTGTATCTTTAGGAAGAACGATGATTACGCGGAATCCTTCCTTTGATACAACACCGTCTTTTACAGCGTTACATGGTGCGTAGTGAAGAGTTGTTTCGTAAACCTGAACAACTGTTCCTTTTGGAGCATAGAATGCTTCAACGAGGCTTGTATCAAGTTTGCCGTTTTTAACAGCCTGCAATGGAGCAAGCAAAAGAACCATGTCGTTGGCAGGAATGTTCAATTCTGAACCGCGGTGCCATTCGAGACAGTTTAATTTTGTGTTATTACCGTTACAGTAACCAATCTGGATTGGCATTCCACCGTAAGCGTTATCGCTGAATTCCTTAGCGATAGGAAGTGCTTCAAGTCCTGCATCGCCTGGTTCATAAATTACTGCGTTGTCAGGTTTTTTAGTTGTATCTTCCAACTTTTTTAAAAGGTCAGTTACATCGTAACCTTTGAGGACCTTTCCATACTTTTCAAAAGCATGTGAAAACACTGATTTGATTTTCATAAAAATTGCTCCTATGGTCGTGGGAATGTGGAAAAAAAATGCAGTTTGCAAAATATTCCGTGCTCGTGCACGACAATATTAATATAAACCTTCAGATTGCTTTTCGTCAAGGAGAATTTAGAAAAATTATGGATTAATTTTAAAGGAATATTAAGTGAACGCTGCAAGTATTTTTTTTTTATATTAATTCTTAGCGTTTCGTTCCCAGAACACGCCATCTGAATACCCCTGGATAGTTTTGTCACTTTCAGCTTTGTTCAAGCGCTTCTGTGCAAGCAGGGAATATTCCTCGTTAAGCTCAATTCCAACAAAGCGGCGGCCAAGCTTCTTTGCTGTAACGCTGGCAGTTCCGCTTCCGAGGAATGGATCGAATACGATATCATTTTCTTTAGAGGATGCGAGAATCAGTTTTGCATAAAGCTTTTCTGGTTTCTGTGTAGGATGGTCGGTGTTTTCGGGCATTGACCAGAATGGAATTGAAATGTCATCCCAGAAATTTGAAGGATATGTCAGTCTGAAATTTCCTTCTTCGGATTCTTCCCAGTCTTTTGGTTTTCCATCAACCTTGTAGGGAGCTATAACTTTCCTTTTGATTTTTACAGCTTCTACGTTAAAATAATAGTCATCAGGATTTTTTACAGCATACCAGATATCTTCCATTCCGTTTTTCCAGTTTGATTTTGCACCTCGGCCTTTTTCTCTCTGCCAGGTGATGCGGTTTAGAATTGTAAGTTCTTTTTCAACTGCACGCTGAAGGCTTGATGTGCACTTCCAGTCGCCGCATATGTAAAGGGACCCTGTTGGTTTTAGTTTTAAGCAGACCTTTGGAAACCATGTTGCAAGATACTGGTCGTAAGCATCTTCTGAGCGGGCGTTGAAAGTTGTGCCGTTGAAGTTTTTTGTAAGGTTGTATGGCGGGTCGATTATTATAAGGTCTGCAAACTGATCTGGAAGTAAATCGATTGCCTTGAGTAAATCTGCGTTGATGGTTCTGTTGATGATGGATTCAAGTGGTGCTTTTAGGCCTGAGACAGCTGCAAGGTTTTGAAGCTGGTCCAGGGTAAGAAGCTGAGATTTGAGGTCTGGAATTTCTGCCTGGGATAAAGTGATGGTGCGGTTTCTTTGTGCACGAACTTTTTCTGATGTAATTTTTGAATCCATGTCTGTATTATATAGAAAAAAGTGATTGTAATCAATTTTTTAGTTTTATAAAAATATGGTATACAGATTTCATTCTGAATATAGGGAAAAGTTCGCTTCTGAATTTTTTTATGTAACAAACAAAATTTTTTATGGAATATTTTAGCTATGGATAGTATTCTGTAAACAGTAATATTTTTTTAGTGGAGTTATTTATGTTTAAAATTGGAATTATCGGTGCCGGCGGGATTGCTGAACATATGGCAGAAACTGTTGCAGGAATGAAGAATGCAAAAATTCACGGGATTGCATCCCGCGACATTTTTAAAGCAAATGCATTTGCAGAAAAGTATCACATCCCACGCGCGTTCGGTAGCTATGAAGATATGGTAAAAGATCCTGAACTTGATTTAGTTTACATCGCAACTCCACATTCCCACCACGCCGAACACGCTGAGCTCTGTATCAGGAACAAGAAGAACGTTCTTTGCGAGAAGGCTTTTACAATGAATGCAGCACAGGCAAAGAAGCTTGTTGCTCTTGCAAAGAAAAATAAAGTTTATCTTGCAGAAGCTATCTGGACACGCTATATGCCAAGCCGTGCTGCTGTTACAAAGCTTATGGACAGTGGAATCATCGGTGAAGTAAGATATCTTACAGCAAACCTTTCTTATTCAATGGCAAATAAAGAACGTATCGTTAAACCTGAACTTGCAGGCGGTGCTTTGCTTGATCTTGGCGTTTACTGTCTCAACTTTGCATTCATGTTCTTTGGAAATAAAGTTGCAAAGATTGATTCTTCAGCAAAGCTTTCAAAGAAGGGCGTTGATGAAAATGAGTCAATGACTGTTTATTTCAAAGATGGACGAGTTGCATATCTTACATCTGCAATGAATGCACGCTCTGACCGTAAAGGTATCATCTGGGGCGAAAAAGGTTATATCGTAGTTGAAAACATCAATAATCCAAATGCAATCAATGTTTACAACGCAGAAGATAAACTCATTAAATCTGTAAAACTTCCAGAACAGATCACCGGTTACGAATACCAGATAATTGAAGCAATGAAGATGATCAAAGCAGGAAAACTTGAAAGTGAATCGATGCCATTGTCAGAAACAGTATTCGTAATGCAGACAATGGATAAGCTTAGAAAAGACTGGGGCGTTGTATTTCCTCAGGAAAAAAAGCTTTAGTCAACAATATGGGGAAGATTTTAAGCTATTGACATATTATTTAGACAAAAGATAAACTATCGTCATTATTAATATTTAACGAAATCTAATTTGGAGGTTTTCGTATGAAGAAATTTTTAGTAACACTTTTTGTAGCAGCATTGGCAGTTACAGGTGCATTTGCACAGGGAAAAGTAGGTGAAGCATTGGCTCAGGCTGACGCTGAAATCGCAAAAGCTGCAGAACAGTTTCCAAAAGGAACTTGGATTGACTCAAAATGGGATGCATTGTGGGTATTCGGTGTTAACAACACTATCACTCTTAAAGATGCAAAAACAGGAGAAGTAATTTATAACTTTACTCCAAGCACAAGAAAGAATTTCAAAATTGATGTTTCAGAGAATGGGCTTGTAATTTCATTCAGATGTGAAGATACAAAACGTACTTACAAGTTCACAAAACCTGTAACACTTGATACATCTATCACAATGGATATCGATTATGATCTCGAACCAAATCACTACACAGTTAATATGCCTTTCAAAAACTAATTAACCGTTAATGTAAGAAAAAAGCTGCGCTTCAATTTGAAACGCAGCTTTTTTATGTCCTGTTATATTTTCTAGAATCGTATTGTTGCACAGACATATGGTAAAATGATAAAGGTGTCATAACTAAGATGTGTTAATTCTTCTGTTATATCATTTTGTGTTATGTAGTTTGAAAATACAAACTGAAAGTCACAACCTGCTTTAATTCCTAAACTACCGAGAGTAACAGAAGCTGAGATTGATACAGGAACAGCAAAGTAATGGTTGATCGCCTCAGATCCTGTATAATAGTACGAATCTGATTCATAGTGAAGTGTGTATGCAATACCGGCACCAGCTTTTATGTTAAAAAATGTAATAGGAAAATCCAGCATAAGCATTGCTTCAAAACTCATAACTACAGGTGAGTTGTAATAGTCTGATAAGTTTGAAACATAGCCGTTTGAATGATATTGTTTCAATTCTTTTGGAAAAATAAAAAATGCAGATGCCTGTACGCCCATAAAGGGAATAAATTTTTCATATTCACCGATTACATAGCCCCAGCCGGATACATCAGTGTGGTTCCCGCTGTTGTTTTTATTTACATAAGAAATTGTTCCGTAACAGGCACCAATATCAATAGTACTACTGTTTCCCCTTGTTAAGTTAACATTAAATCCAGAATTTGAACCGGCAAAGGCAGTGCCTGTAATCAATAAAGCTGCTAAAGCGGTTAAAACAAATTTTTTCATTAGAACTCTCCTCTAAGATTGTTGTCCTAATTCTATTAGTAAATATTTAGGAACGCAATCACTATTTGTAATAATAAGAGAAGTCTTAGTTTCGTCTTAGAAACATTAAAATTGATTTAAAAGGAATTTTGACAAAAAAAACACCGTGCTTAAAACACGGTGTTCTGTGACGTTATATCTGCTCATTAAAATTTAAAAGATGCACAGATGTAAGGGAAAACGTTGATGTAATCTTTGTCATTATATTTTGTATCGATTGTATTTCCATTTTGAACCTGCTGTTCTGAGAATACAAACTGAATATCACAGCCTGCTTTAACTCCAAAAAGACCTAAATCGATTCCAAACGCTACAAAAATTGGAATTGAGAACTGGTGTGCAAAAATTTCTGAACTGTAGTTATTTATATCAAAAAGTGTATAACCAATACCAGCACCTGCTCTGATGTAGAAAATTGTAATAGGAATATTCAATGCAACCATTAAATCGCCAGAGAATACAAAAGGAACCTGTTTGTTGTAATCAGTATTCGTTACTGTAACTCCATTTGTTGTATATGAAATACCATCTGAACCAGGGAATACTAAAAATCCGTTTGCCTGAATACCAAGGAAAGGAATAAGTGGTTCATAATATCCAACTGTGAATCCCCATCCTCCGATATCTGAGTGATTCTGGTTGTTTGCTTTGCTGATAACAGAAATGTTACCGTAAGCAACACCTACATCAAGTGTTCCTGAGTTTGATCCTGCAAATGCAGTTCCTGCAACCATTAACGCTGCAGCCATTGCTAATAAAAATTTTTTCATTTTTTTTCTTCTCCTAGAAAAAGTAAAAATAGTTTTATTTCTCTTTGTGTCTTCTATCCAGTTCATTGTACACATCCTGCCAGTTAACGCCTTCTTTGTACATAAGAACACTAACGAAATACAATAAATCTGCTGCTTCCCAGATTACTTCATCTTTACCTTCAGCTTCGCAGATTTCTTCTGCTTCTTCTTCTACCTTTTCGCGAACGCGTTTTGCATCAAGGGTAGCTGTGTAGCTTCCAGGTTTTGGGTTAGCAAAGCGTTCTGCAATAGTACCGTAAAGGCGTTCCATAGATGAGCGTTCATCTGGTTCTGCACCGAAACAGGTAAAGCTTCCTGTGTGGCAGACACCGCCGTGTGGAATTACTGTTGCAAGAACTGTATCGCGGTCACAGTCAACACGAAGCTTTAATACCTCAAGGAAGTGACCGCTGGTTTCACCTTTTGTCCAGAGCACATTGCGTGTTCTGCTCCAGAAAGTAAGTTTTTTAGTATCAATAGTTTTTTCAAAAGCCTCTTTGTTAGCATAGCCCATCATCAGAACTTCACCATTCTGACTTTGTGCAATTACAGGAACCATTCCGGAAACTTTTTCCCAGTCGAGACAGCGGAGGAATGAGTTTTTCAAAGAAACTTTGTTTGTATAAAGTGCCATTCCAAGCTGAACATCACAGTGCATTTTTTCCAGAGCTTCAATTTCGTCTTCTGAAGAAACACCGCCTGCAACTACAACACGACATTTAACGGCATCGCGAAGTTCCTTTGCCATTTCTATGTTTGTTCCCTGCATGCAGCCTTCTTTTTCAACACAAGTAAAGAGAAGTTCTGAACAGTACTGCTCAGCCTGCTTTGCTCCTTCAATGAGAGAAACATCGATTGTTTCTGTCCAGCCTTTAACTGCAATTTTACCGTTGATGGCATCAACAGAAATGATGATTCTTTGTTTACCAATGCATTTTACAAGTTCATCAAGAAATTCTGTGTTAAGAACAGATTCTCCTGGCTGTGGATCTTTTTTCCATGCAGAAGAACCGATAATTACTTTTTCTGCACCGAGAGAAATAAGTTCTCTTGCTCGTTTTACAGTTCTTACTCCACCACCAGTTCTGACATTTCCTTTGCGTAGAAGGCTCTTTAAAAGAGTTGTATTTACTGTATTTCCTTTTGCATCAACATGGCCCATTGCAGCATCAAGGTCGATGACTGCAACTTCGCCGTAAAAATTAAAATCATTAATAAGGTTGTCTGCGTCATCACGCTGAAGGACAAGGTCCTTTCCGTTTTTTAACTGAACTACGTGTCCGTCTTTTAAATCTATAGAAGAAATTACCATAATGTTGCAATTTTAACAAAAATATGATGTTATCACAAGTGAGGAATTTCTACATGAACTTTGTTTGTATTTTTGATAAAGAAGTAATTCTGCGGAAAGATGAAAAGCCGCTTACTGGAGCTGATTTCGAAAACCTTAAAGCTTTGAATTCTGTTGCAGATGAATTTACAGAAAAACAGAATGATCTGTCAGTACTTGCACTTGCATCGGCGGACAACCTTTCTGATCAGTACCAAAGAGTTACTCTCCGGGAATATAACGTAGATCACACAACGGAAGAACGCTTCCTGGCGTACAGAGCAAAAGCATTGACCGGATGGCATAGAGAAACAAAGTTCTGTGGTGCCTGCGGCTCAAAGCTTGTTCCCGATGCTAAACTTACTGCAATGGATTGCCCGGAATGTAAAAGAATTATTTTTCCTCGAATTTCCCCTTGCATTATCGTATTGATAAACAAAGGCGATAAAATACTTCTTGCTCGTCATTCATACCGCAATCAGGATATGTATACCTGTATTGCAGGTTTTATGGAAGCCGGTGAAAGTGCAGAAAATGCAGTTAAGCGGGAAGTAAAAGAAGAAGTTGGTCTTAACATTAAGAATATCAGATACCGTGGAAGTCAGAGCTGGCCCTTTCCTGATCAGTTAATGCTGGGCTTTACAGCAGAATACGAAAGCGGTGAACTTAAACTTCAGAAAGAGGAAATTGCAGATGCCCAGTGGTTTGACAGAGACAATTGTCCGGCTTCTCCAAAGCCTGGATCAATTGCATACAGATTGATTCACGAAGAGTATTAATCAAGGCTGGTAAGTAGATTTTAATCCTTGCTGGTTTTATCGTGAGGAATCCATTTTCCAAACTTGTAATAGCTGAAGAAAAGAAGTGCACTTATCAACCATGAAATAGGATAACAGTAGAGTACTCTTATAAAATCCTCAGTTCCCTGACAAAAGGCAAATAACCAGACCATACGTGTTCCGCAGATTCCAATTAAAGTGATAAGCATTGAAACATAAGTCTTGCCAACACCACCAACGATGCCTGCAAAAATTTCATTTGGAACATATAAGAAGAAGGCTGGTGTCAAAAACATTGTAATCTGAATTGCGGTTGCAATAACTTCTGTTTCATCTGGAATAAGCCAGCCGTAAAAATATTTTCCTACAGCTCTGAAAATGATGACAAGCACAACTGTAATTGCATCCATGATTAGAAGACCTTGCCATGCACCTTTTTTAATACGATCATATTGCTTTGCGCCAAAGTTCTGACCTGCAAAAGTACTCAAGGCCATTCCTATAGAAGAAACTGACATCCAGAAAAGTGCATCCAGCTTTCCCCATGCAGTCCAGGCTGCAATTGTGCTTGTAGGAAATGTGTTTACAAATGTCATCATTATGAGGTTTGAAACAGTGTACATTGTTGAATAAAGACCAGAAGGGACACCAAGCTTTATCATCTTTAAAATCAGAGCAGGTGAAGCTCTAAGCTTTGCCAGACTGAATCCATATGCTTCATTTGTCTTTACAAGAGGAATGAAAATTAAAACCATGCTTACGAATTGACAGATAACTGTAGCCCATGCAACACCAGAAACACCCATGCTAAGTTTTGCAACAAAGAGATAATCAAGACCGATATTGAGAAAACATGCTGCAACAAGAATATAAAAAGGAGTTTTTGAGTCTCCAATGGATCTCAAAATTCCTGCACCCATGTTATATAAAAACATTGGGATTACACCGATGAAGAAAATTTTTAGATATGCTACTGCGTTTGGATAAATGTCTTCTGGAGTTTTGATGATGGTCATTGCAACTCCTGAAAGAGAGATTCCTAAGGCTGTCACAACAATTCCCATTGCAAGTGCAAGAATAAAAGATGTATGTACTGCACTAGACAGGTCAGCGTCTCTTTTTGCACCGAAAAACTGAGAAATTATAATTGTAGCGCCTGAAGCAAGACCGCCACAGAAGCCGATGAGAAGGTTTATAAAAAATCCTGTTCCGCCACCAACTGCAGCAAATGCTTCTTTGCCTGTGTAGTGGCCTACAATGATTGCATCGAAAGTATTGTAAAGCTGTTGAAAAAACATGCCTAGCAAAATAGGTAGAGTAAAGCGAAGAATACTTTTCCAGACAGACCCTTCAGTAAGGGTAATTGTTTTATTCATGACATCACAATAATGTTTTTTTTAAGGAATGTCATTAAATTGAAGGTTTATATTTATCAGGAATTTATTCAAATTCTCTAGCTAGAAATTCCAAAAATCTTTCAACTATTCCTCTAGACATAAACCAGTATTTTTGATATAAGTATTGTTACATGGCGTCGTACCCAAGTGGTAAGGGACTGGTCTGCAAAACCATCATGCCTCAGTTCGATTCTGAGCGACGCCTTCTAAGGCTTGCATTTCGCAAGCCTTTTTTATCGAACCGGTCTTGGCTAAGCCGCGGTTCGTTTACATATATGGGCTGTTCGTTATGAACAGCTCTTCGTTTTTTAAATTAGTTTGAGTTGTGCGAAGATTCCCGCAATGACAAAGCTTTTCCCTTTTGATATAATTCATCTATACATTAAAGTGAATTCTTGAAAACACAAAACACTTCTTTAACAGGAATAAGTATGTCTGATACAAACGAAAAATTTGATTACATTATTATTGGTGCCGGAGTTGCAGGTCTTGCAAGTGCTCAGTATGCAGCTCGTGGCGGTTTAAAAACTCTTGTAATTGATGTTTCAATTCCTGGTGGACAGGCTTTGACAATTCCTACATTAGAAAATTATCCTGGTGTTTATCCTGCATTAAGTGGAACTCAATTCTGTCAGAATATGCGTGATCAGGCAGAAGGCTTTGGTGCTGTAATCATTCAGAGTGAAGTTCAGTCTATCGATAAAGTTGGAAGTGATTTTAAAATCGTAACAAGAAAAGATTCCTATATCGGAACTTGTGTTTTAATCGCAACTGGTGCTGAGCACAGAAAGCTTGGTGTTCCTGGTGAAGATAAGCTTGAAGGTCGCGGAGTTTCTTACTGTGCAACCTGTGATGGTCCTTTCTTCAGAAACCGTAAGATTTTCGTTATCGGTGGAGGCGATTCTGCCTGTGATGAAGCAATGTATCTTTCTACATTGACTGATGATGTTACCCTTGTACATCGTCGCGATACTCTCCGTGCTCAGAAAGCGGTTGCTGACCGTCTCCTTGCAAATCCAAAAGTAAAGGTAATTTTTAACGCAAAGGTAAAAGAAATCAAAGGTGAAGGCCGCGTTCAGTCAATTGAACTTGAAGACACAACTGATGGTTCTGTTACAGAACACCAGTGCGACGCTGTATTTATTTTTGCCGGAATGAATCCTGTTACTCAACTTGTAGAAATGCTTCCAAAGGATGAAGGTGGATACATCAAGACTGATGATGACATGAAGACTCTTATGCCTGGCCTTTATGCAGCCGGCGATATCCGTTCTAAGTCTTTCAGACAGGTTGTAACTGCTGTAAGTGATGGGGCAATTGCAGCTCACAGCGCCGGCGAATATGTTAGAAATCTTAAGGCTAAAATTTAATTATGAAAAAGTTTGTTAAATATCTTACAACTGCAGCAATTACATTAACAGCAGGTTTTGGTTTCAGCCAAAGTTCCTCTTACTTAAAAAATGATACTGTTAACTTTACTGCAGCGAATAAAAATATTATGCACACAGTTTCTGCTAACAGTGCTGATGTGGAATTAAAGCTTGACCTTTCAAAATATCCTGAAAACCTGGATTTTTGGAGTGATGTTCCAAATGCAGAACTGGCTTATGTTATTGCAAAGCGTATGACTGATGAAGAACTTCTCTCTCAGATGCTTATGTTCGGATGGGCAGGTGCTGAACCTTCTGCGCTTTTGAACAGCTGGGTTTCTGACCGTGGTCTTGGAAGTGTAAAAGTTTTCGGATGGAATACTGACAATACAACACAGGTTGCCAATTCAATCACATCATTGCAGCAGAAAGCGCAAAGCAGAAGATTTAAAATTCCACTGTTTGTAGCAACTGACCAGGAAGGTGGCTGGATTCGTCACGTAAAAGGTAAGACTAGTATTACTCCAGGTAACTTAAGTATTGGCGCTGGTGGACTTCCGATTGATTCCTATTATTCAGGATACTACATCTGTCGCGAAGTTGCGGTTCTTGGTATTAACCTTAACTTCGCGCCAACAGTAGACCTGTATACTGACCAAAATTCAACAATTATTGGAACCCGCTCATTTGGTGAAGATCCTGAAAAAGCCGGAATACTTGGAGTTGCCTTTGCATCTGGAAGTATGAATGCCGGAGTAATTCCTACAGCGAAACATTTTCCGGGGCATGGAGACACTGAAAACGATTCACATGTTTTCCTTCCAAAAATTACTGCTGACTTTGAAACAATTCAAAAGCGCGAGTTAGTTCCTTTTAAATATTTAATTGACGCTGATGTTCCTGCAATCATGTCAGGGCACTTAAGCTTTCCTAACATCAGAGCAAATGGAGAACCTGCATCGCTGTCGCCTTACTTCCTTGGTGAAGTTCTTCGTAAGCAGCTTGGATATAAAGGACTTATCATTACTGATGATATGATGATGAACGGCGACACTCTTTACGCAGGATCTCTTTCAAATGCCTTCAGACTTGCAATCGAAGCAGGAAACGATATTGTTATTTCATCAACAACTGCACAGTTGAATGAAAATCTCTGGACTTCAAATCTTCAGCGCATGAAGGATGTTCCTGAATTCAGGGCAAAGGTTGAAAAAGCAGTTCGACGTATTCTTGAAATTAAGATGAACTATTTCAAGAATACAAATCCAGCTCCGTTGTATCCTGATGTAAATGCAATTGATGCAGCAATTCCAGATCCTGATGGAGGAGATTTCTTTGTTGATCAGGCTTGCCGTTCAATTACAATTTATAAAAAAGGAGAACTTCCTTACAAACCTGAAGATGGTAAGAAAGTAATCATTGCAGGATCTGAACCTTCCTTTTTCTCAGAAATGAGAAAATACTATAAAGATACAATTGAAGTTCATATGAGCTACAATCTTGGACCAAATGAAGCGCAGTATGCTGCAAATATTATTTCAGGTCGTGCAAATGAAGTTGATACAATTTTTGTTTGTGTATGGGATCGTAATTCATTCCGTACTGCACAGGCTTTAAAACCTTTGCAGGCCCGAGGAAAGAAAATAGTCGTCTTTTCAATTATGTCACCGGTTCTGAGTTTTGATCTGGATTGGGCAGATACAGTTTTGTTTGGTTACAGTTATTCGCCTTACAGTTTTGTAGGATTATCTGCTGTTGCATCAGGAAAATTTGATCCGGCGGGAATTCTTCCGATAACCGTACCTGGAAAAAAGTAAGTAGCAAAAAAACTTTCAATATTTTGTTGAAAGTTTTTTTTGCTTTAAATCATTTTATATAATCAGGAATTTCACGCTGACTTCTGTCTTTGTACTTCCAGTCATGGGCGTATACATCAGGAAGCTTTCCTGCTAAGCGGTCATTTTCACACTGAAGCTGATCTTTAATCATTGCTTTAAATACGTTCAGTAAAGGTTCCGGATCAATACCAGGTTTTACAAGTGGCTTCTGGTCAGGTAAAGTTTTAACTGTTTGAAGCTCCTTGATAAAATAGTAACAGGTTTCGATTGTCGAAATGTATTCCGGGCGGGGCTCACGCTTGAAGGTAAAGATTGAACGGTAATCTCCTGTAAATGAACAACGAGGAAGTTTTAAGAGATGGGGATTGTGTTCGATTAATTTTCGTGAACAGAACCATGTTGCATCGATTACAATTACAAGAAGAGTTTTGTTACCCACAGCTTCTGCAAAGCCTTCTTTTTTTGCTGTCCAGGCATCTTCGCCCGGATACATCATTACAGGAAAATACTGCGGGTCGTTCATCAGCTGGTTAAAGCGCTGGTCTTTTGAAAAGTCCAGACCGACTAAGATTTCTGAATCTTTGAGAGCTACATGTGAAAGTCGGCCAGTACCTGTTCTCTGGTGCTTTGCTTCTTTTGGATGCATCAGGAACAGGAATTTGATTCCGCTGTCAATCTCAGGTTTTGCATATTCGCAAAGGCAATGAGAAATGGGGCGGAAGCATTTATAACAACGTTCTGCCAAATTATTTTCCGCAGATCTTAGTCTGACATTCGTGATAGAGTGCAGATGTTTTTGCAACTACATCATCTGGAATGCTCTTGATGTTAGGGTCGCCTGCAAGGTTGTTATCCTTGAGCCAGTCACGGATGAACTGCTTGTCGTAAGAAGCTGGACTTGTTCCAACTTTATATTCTGCAGCGTTCCAGAAGCGGCTTGAGTCTGGAGTAAGAACTTCGTCACCAAGAACGAGATCTCCGTTTTCATCGAGACCAAATTCAAATTTTGTATCTGCAATAATGATTCCGTTTTTAGCAGCGTGGTCAGCACATTTTTTGAAGATTGCAAGAGCAGCCTGTTCGATCTTTGTTCCAAGATCTTTTCCAGGATATTTTTTATCCAGATCTTCTTTCATGTAATCCAATGTAACGTTGATATCGTGACCTTCAGCAGCTTTTGTAGAAGGAGTTACGATTGGTTCATCAAGCTTTTCTGCCTGCTGGTATTCTTTATCAAATTTGTGGCCGAGGAATGGTTCACCTTTTTTGTATGCTTCATACATTGAACCGAACATGTAACCGCGAACGATTACTTCGTATGGAACCATCTGGAGTTTCTTAACGAGGATTGTGCGTCCTTCAAATTCCGGCTTCTGGAATTCAGCTGGCATATCTTTAAGGTCAGATGAAATCATGTGGTTTTTTACAATGTCTTTTGTCAAATCAAACCAGAAATTAGAAAGGGCATTCAAAACCTTTCCTTTGTCTGTAATCATTGTAGGAAGGATTACGTCGAATGCTGAAATACGGTCTGTTGTAACAATGACCATGCGTCCATCTTCCAAATCATAAACTTCGCGAACTTTTCCGCTGATAATCTTTTTCATAGATACCTCGAAATGAGAAATGATGTACTTATACTAATGGAATTTGGGGAAATATGAAATAGGGGAGGAAGGAAAATGGGTGAGGAGACCACTGAGAATTACACCACGCTCTACCTGTTCTTATTTAACGATAATTTAATTAAATTTTATGATGTTTTCGGGTTTAGGTCAAACAAAGAAACTATACCAAACTATAAACAAAAATATTGTTTATTTTTTCCTGCATAGATTACTAGACTAAACATTCACCCATACAGTTTCCTAAGTATTTGCATTTACAGTTTTTTTCTGTTGCTCCCTAAAAGAAGTAAATACAGAAGAATTATATGCGTGTATATTCAACAGACAACGGATGGGGATTGTTCAAAGATGAATCTGGTGAAGGACGAGGTCAGACACACAGATACAGAAGAACATATACCTGGAACTCAAGAAATCAGCTTGTCTCAAGCGTAGATTCAAATTATTCAACATCATATGTGTATGGACAGGATGGACAGAGATCTAACAAGTATACTCAAGGGTCTGAAACACTGTATTTCAATTAAATGTGGACTTTACATATAGATAACGGAAACTCAGTATATGGCGGTCAGTATGCAAAGAACGTATATCTTGGAGAAACAAGAATAGTAACAAAGCTTGCCCGTGCAGACCAGAAAACAGCCCATGAAGAAACTTATAAGCAGTACTATTACCATTCAGACCACCTTGGAAGTGCTACAATGATATCCGACTGGGAAGGAAAAGAATACCAGAGAATTGAATATACACCATATGGAGAGACCTGGGTAGAAAAAACAAACAATTCAGGATCTGAATTCTTACCATATAGGTTTACAGGAAAAGAAGTAGACCAAGAAACCGGTTTGTACTATTATGGAGCTAGGTATTTGGATCCAAAATACTCAATGTGGATTAGTACGGATCCTGCATTAGGTGAATATGTTCCTGAAATGGGCAAGGGAAATGCCAAAGATTCTGGCTCTTTGCCTGGTATGGGTGGGGTTTATAACCACATCAATGGCAATTTGTTTGCCTACGCTGCGAATAATCCAGTGCGCTACATTGATCCAGATGGTAGAAAAGGCTTACCATATGAATGTCAATTAATTATGAGAGATAAACCACAAACTCAGGTTACACTTGATAAAATTGCGTATTGGAGTAATTCCAATCCAACGTTTAGTGCACATGTAAAAGCTAATACTTCAATAGAAATAACGAGAAGTGTTAATGATGATGGAAAAAATGGGCGCTATTATGAATCAACAATAAGTATAAATTATGATAGTAAATCGGTTTTTTCAAGTGGAGTTCAATCAACAGCTGATAATATAGAATTTGTTAATGCAGGGAAAGGAAGTACTTTACCAGCTGGCGAATATAAGAAATCAGAAATATGGACCTCTTCTACATCGTATTCAAGGGCTATTAGATTGGTTGAGGCATATTTAATTCATCCCAATGCATATACAGCATCTGGATCCACCACTGAATGGGCAAGACCATTTAGTGGTGGATGCCAAATTTTGCAATTAAAAGATTTTAACTCCTTAATTTTAACTTTAGATAAATTAGGATTTAAACCGGGTGCGCCTCCAACGGATGGGAAATTTACTGGCGATACTATAGATATAAAAATAAATGGACCTGCAATTAAAAAAAATTGGGCTATGATTGATAGAGAATCGATGGAGAAATAAAAGATGAAGAAGATAGTTTATTGTGTAGTTTTAAGTCTGTTAGCTTGTAATCTATTTGCAAATAAGATGTCATATTTTAGTCATGGTTTAATTAAATCTGTAGAACTTGATGATGAAATAATTAGATTTTCTAATCAAGAATTACTAAGATGTGAAACAAGTGATAAAATATGGAATAACTCTTTTAGGTATAAGTTATTTACTGAAAAAAAAATAACCTATCTTAAAATTTATAATGATTCTATATCGAAAGTTTTTCTTGCCCTAAAATCAGATTATATAATGATACTATATGATGAGAATGATATCGAGCCGTTCTTTTGGGGAATTAATAACTTGCCGATTGAAATGACATCCCTAGTAAAAAATGTTTCTTGCGTCTCTGAATTGAAAGAAAAAGGGAAAGTATATGAAGCAAGTAACTTAGGTTCTCTGGCATTAGAATCTCCATGGGTTGAAAATGAGAAAGATAACGGGATAGGGGTCAGAATACAATTTGAAAAAATGGCACGAGGAGTGATTATATTATCGGGTTTTATTTCATATAAACATCCTGAATTATATTTATATAACTCACGCCCCAAAAAGATTCTTATTCACTTCAATCAGTCTGGTCATGACTTTTCTTTTGAATTGGAAGATTCTCCCAATCCGCAACTATTAAAATTGGAGAACTATGAAACAGGAGATAGGTATATTGAAATAAGAGAAGTGTATGCTGGTTGTAAATATACGGATACCTGCATATTTGCAATTTTGAACTCCATGCTTTAATTATTCTTTAAGTCCCATAAATTGGGATTTGTATGGCTAATTTTTTATACTTAGTCAATAAATCCCAACTAGCAGAAAGATTTGATGTATCTGCAGTATTTTTCAATTAAGGCATTTATAAAATTCATGTATTAAAATCTTCTATGTTAGTTACTGAAAATGTGCTTTGAACCACTTCTACAGTAACTTTTCTATTTTAAGACTTATGCAGTCTTAGCCAGTTTATCCAACTGCTTGTTTGCGATACGCTCGTCAGTTTTTAATCTGTTATATATTGATGTCAGCAACACAGGTACTTCATTCAGTAATCAGATTTCGCTTTCTGCAGAATCTTCAAAGAAATTAAATTTGAGGTATTACACAGCAAACAATTCTCTTGGATATTTGAATGCCGGAGCCTACACTTGTACAAGCAGTAATACTTCTATTGTAAAAGTTGAGAAGATTAAAAGATTATATGATATTCCATATCAGATTCAGATTACCTGAGTTGCAAAAGGCAGCTGCCAGGTTACTTTTGATGTTGGCGGTGTAAAAAAATCTGTTGTAGTTAATGTACAATAAAAAAAGCCACCGGGTTAACAACCTGGCGGCCAGAGGTTAGGAAAGTATAAATGAAAAAATCATATTATTACTGCTTAATCTCGTTTCTCTTATTTATACAAAGGAGAAACTGTATCTACCATTTTCTGGTAATCTGCATATGCCTTATCGTATGCTGCAACATTTGCTGCGATAGGGTCTGCATTCTTTGATTCGTCAAGCTTGATGTGTTCTGCACAAAGCTGAGCGATGTCACATTTGCCTGACTGGCTCTTCAAGCACCACAATGCCTGAACTGCTCCACCAAGAGCTGCTGCTTCATCAAGAGCAGGTACGCGGATAGGAAGATTCATTACATCTGCTGCAATCTGGCGCCAGAGTGGAGATTTAGATCCACCACCAATAAGGCGGATTTCTTTTGGCTGGAAACCGAGCTTACGGAATGCATCGAGACCGCCACGCATTGCAAATACAGAAGATTCCATTGCGGCACGACAGATGTTTTCGCGACTTGTGTTAGCTGAAGTCATTCCTGTAATACTTGCGCGACCGTTTGGAAGGTTAGGAGTTCTTTCTCCATTGAAGAATGGAATTACGAGAACGCCTTCTGAACCGCAAGGTGCTTTTGCTGCAATGCCATCAAGTTCTTTAACTTCAAGATTAAAGAGACCTCGGATAAATTCTGTTGATACTGTACAGTTCATTGTACAAAGAAGTGGGAGCCATCCGCCTGTTGAAGAACAGAAACCAGAAAGTCCGTTTGCAGGATCTGCAATTGGTTTGTCAGAATATCCGTAAAGAGTTCCTGATGTTCCCATAGACATAGTCAAGAAACCGTCAGCTACAGTACCAGTTCCAACAGCACCCATCATATTGTCTCCACCACCGGCAGAAACAGGAATGCCTTCAGGAATTCCGTATGCTTTTGCTGCTTCTGCAGAAACTTTACCAGCTGCTTCGTGAGCTTCAATCAATTTTGGAAGTTTTGACATAAGTGAAGAATCGATAATGTCACAGATTTTCTTTGACCAGCAGCGTTTCTTTGAATCGAATAATGCTGTTCCAGATGAATCACCGTATTCCATTACATATTCACCAGTAAGCTTCCAGTTAAGGTAATCATGTGGAAGCATGATGTATGTTAATTTTGCAAATGCATCAGGTTTATGATTTTTGAGCCAGAGAATTTTTGGTGCTGTAAAACCTGGAAGCATAAGATTTCCGAGGGCTGCAACAACTTTTTTGTCTCCCCCTGCTTTTTTTGTAATGTATGCACATTCTTCTGCTGTTGAAGTATCACACCAAAGCTTGATGTTGTACAAAGGTTTTCCATCTTTATCAAGTGGAACAAATCCATGCTGCTGACCAGAAACACCGATTGCTTCAATTGTCTTTTTATTTTCTGCAGAAAGTTTTCCGAAACAAACTTCAAGTCCTTTATCGAACCATTCAGTTGTCTGTTCACGTGTTCCATCTGCTTCTGAAATCAAGTCCATTGGACAAGATGCTTTTTCAATGATTTCCTTTTTTTCGTAGTCGTAAATTACGACTTTCATACTCTGTGTTCCAAGGTCGATACCTGCAACAGTTTTCATAAATTGTTCCTCCAGGGGAATATTCAAGAATTAAGAATTTTTTCCAGGGAAGATGAAAATTCCCATAAAGAGAAAAAACTCCGTGCTCGTGCACGATTTTATATTACAACTGTGTATGGAATAAGTCAATATTATTGTGACACTGCATTTAATTAATTGTAGAAAGAAATGCTTCTGTCCAGTCTGGACGTCTTTTAAAATGAACTTATGATTTTTTTAAAACCAGAATGCATTTATACAGCTTTGTGTCTGTAATTGTCTGCTTTAAGCTTTAACTCCTTCCATTACAGTCTGACAGTATTTAACAGAATCCATGGCATCCTTTGTGTACTGGTCTGCATGAATCTGATCTGCATAATCCTGATTCAATACGGCACCTCCAACGAATACCTTGCACCATGGAGCTTTTTCGTGAATCAGCTTGATTGTCTCTTCCATTGCACCGACAGTTGTTGTCATCAACGCAGAAAGACCTGCAAGTGGGGCGTGTTCTTTGATTACTGCTTCAAGAACTGTTTCCGGCGGAACATCTTTTCCGCAGTCGATTACTTTGAAAGAATAATTTTCAAGAAGAACCTTTACGATATTTTTACCGATGTCGTGAATGTCGCCTTTGACAGTTGCAATAACAACAGTACCTTTGCTTTCTTCTTCAACACCACGCTTGTTAAGTTCATCTTTGATAACTGAAAATGCTTCTTTAGCCGCATCGGCTGCCATCAAAAGCTGAGGAAGATATGCTTTTTTCTGTTCAAAATCTTTTCCGATTATATCCAGAGCTGGAATGATTTTATCGTTGATGATTTCCATTGCAGAAAGGGATTTTCCGTTTGCGCCAGAAAAATAATTTTCTGTTTCGTGTTTTGAATTTTCTTTTAAGCCTTTCACGATTGCCTTAATCAATGGATCAGAAAGTGC
>JAHAZA010000004.1 GCA_018385415.1 Treponema sp.
GACAACTGAATTTTCTTCTAATTCCTTATCCTGTAAGATATTAGCAATGTGATGACTAACAAGTTGCTTGGAGGTGTCAAAAAGTAGAGCCATCTGCTGCTGGTTCATCCAGATTACACCATCGCGGGAATAAAGCTTTACATCAGCTTTGCCGTCATCTGTATTGTAAATAATCAGTTCGTTTTCCATTATTCCCTCCTAAATCTCCAGTTCCTTTGCATACTTTTCAAATTCTTTCATCAGATAATTTTTTCTCTTCCCATTCCCCACTAAACTCTGGGAATCGTAATTTTGGTATATTGCTCATTCTATTTTTTTTCCTCGTCAGTTATAAGATTTAATAAATTTTCAATCTTCTCTACAACCTGTTCAAAAGAAATGTCAGCCGCGTATGGCATTTTCTTTGAATATTTTTTCCACTGCTCTTTTAGATTTTCAGAATCTTTTATTGTCAAAATTATTTCAGGAATCTGTTTCAGGACTTTTTCGCTTTCCCTATGTTTGCAGGTATTTTCAAGGGCGGTCTTGAGATTTTTTTGATTTATTGATTTTGCATTTAGAACATATACATCATAAAAATCACGAGGACGAGTTGTTGTAATATTTCTTGAAAGAATAGTTTCCAGCTTTTCTGCAAGTATAGTTTCTATTGGATACGAATATAAAGAAATCTTTTGATTTTCAAAGACTTTATTAAATCCATAAAGAATTGCCTCAGGATAAATGCTGTCTCCAGTTGTAATATCCATTGTTATTGTATTATGGATTTTTTCATAATCAACA
Source organism: Treponema sp. (assembly GCA_018385415.1). GTDB lineage: Bacteria > Spirochaetota > Spirochaetia > Treponematales > Treponemataceae > Treponema_D. The sequence continues at coordinate 784 of JAHAZA010000004.1, forward strand.
AACACAAACGTGCGGTATCCTTCATATTCATCATCTTCACGAATAGGCTCAACTCTATCTAAACTAAAAAAAAAGTCATCATCATTTTCTACAGAACAGACATAAGAAATGATTTTTGTAATTTCGCTTTCATTCAGAGGAATATTTCGTACTGTAGTATCAATATCCATTGTGGTTCGATTATTTAGCCCAACAATAGATGAAATCAGTACACCGCCTTTTATAATAAATCTGTCTGCATATTCTGATTTGCTCAAGCGTTCCAAAAAACATTCCATCATATAATTCTGGAACATAATCTGTGGAGGAACATTCAATTCTTTTGCCTTGCTGTTAATTTTTGCTTTTAATTGCATAGCGTTGTCAGTTTTCACTGAATAGCCTCCAAATACGGCAAAAGTCTCTTTTCTACCCTGAACATTTTTGCAAAATGCATCAAAATTAAAATATCTTTGTTTTTTGAGCGAAGATATTTTTGAATTGCCGGAATAAACCTCTCTTTATCTAAATCTGAAGGTTTATGAAGAAGTTCACACAATGTACGCTCTATGCTATAAACGCGCAAGTCATTTCCCAATTCAGATTTTATAATCTTTATGCCTTCTTCTGCGCTCTCTTTTGCTACATGACGGACATCATATTGTTCAGAAAGATTTTTAGAAATATAACCGTGTGGTACAGAGATTGTGTATCTAAAAGGAACCTGATCTGAATACCCATTAAAAAACAATGCGCTTTCATGAGAAAAAATTGCCCTTGGGCTCAATAGCTGAGTAATAAATAATTCATCTGGAATTACATTTTTTAATGCATACAGACCATAACTTACTTTTTGAATTTCTCCATTATGTAATAATTCCTGTAACTGCCAGCGAGTTATTCCAAATTCAGCAGCTGTCTTTAGAGAGAAATATCCGTTTGTGTTTTCTGTAAGCTTTTCTGGCAACATCATCTTATACTATAATATTTCAAATTTGTTGTATAGGTTGCAATTTTATATCCCCAGTTCCTTTGCAAACTTTTCATACTCTTTCATCAGAGCATCTCTTTCTGCGGTGGCTTCTTTTAGTTCTTTGTCGATTTCTGCTAAATCAAGTTCCGGCTCTTCATCAAAGGTATCTACATATCTTGTGATATTAAGATTGTAGCCGTTTTCTTCGATTTCTTTCATGCTTGCAACATGGCAGAACTTTTCTATATCTTTACGGTTTTTATAAGCATTCAGGATTTTCTGAACATTTTCTTCTGTAATTGAGTTTTGATTTTTTCCAGGTTCGTATTCTTTTGAAGCATCTATGAAAAGAATGTTGTCCTTGTTCTGGCCGCGGTCATTCTTTAGAACCAAGAGACTTACTGGAATTGATGTTCCATAAAAACAGTTTGGAGCAAGGCCAATTACTGCATCAAGGTAATTTAGATTTTTTACTATATAAGTTCTGATTGCTTCTTCGGCCCCTCCACGGAACAAAACTCCATGAGGAAGAAGAACTGCAATTCTGGCATCATCATCTGTCATGTGGAAAATCATATGCTCAAGGAATGCCATATCTTCATAACTTTTTGGAGCAAGCTTTCCATATGGGCTAAAGCGGTCGTCTTTCATGTATTTATCTGAAGCAGACCATTTTTGTGAATATGGAGGATTTGCAACCTGCACCTGATATTTTTCTTCCCAGCTTGAACTGTTTTCTCCGCCATCTGCAATTGTGTCTGTGTGGCGTATATCAAACTGCTCATAATGAATATTGTGAAGAATCATATTCATACGGGCAAGGTTATAAGTTGTAGGATTACATTCGTTTCCGAAATAGTGACCAACTTTTACACATCTGCCAACCTGAAGCAAGAGAGAACCAGAACCACAGGCACAGTCGCAAACTGCTTTTGTCTGCTTAAGTCCGTCTGTTGCAAGTAAAGAAAGTAATTTTGAAACAGATTGAGGAGTATAGAATTCCCCGGCTTTTTTACCAGCTGTTGCAGCGTACATTCCAATTAAGTATTCGTAGGCATCGCCAAGTACATCAATTTCAGTATTTTCAAGTTCAAAATCAATTGTATCAATAGACTTCATTACTTTTGCAATTAAGATGGAACGACTTTTTACATCGCGGCCAAGTTTGCTGGAAGTTAAATCCATATCATCAAAAAGATTTTCAAAGAGCTTTTCTGATTTCTTGCCAAGTGTTGAAGCTGTAATTGAGTTAATTGCTTTGTTCAGATAATCTACATCAAACTTTTCCTGCTCAATTAAATTAATGCAGCTGGTGAATAAATACTTTGGTTCTATAAAATAACCGTTGGTCTCAATCATCCAGTCGATTATAGGCTGAACGTAGTCTTCATTTTTAAAAGCTTCGGCAAAAGATATGCCGTCATCTTTTAAGAGTTCTTTTATCTGTAATTCTTCGTGTTCACTTAAAAAGCGGTAGAATAAAAGTCCCAGAACGTAGTTCTTAAATTCAGAACCCTCCATATTATTTCTGAGACTGTTTGCCATTTCCCAGAGCTTTTTGTGTAATTCTTCCCGCTGATAAACCTGTCTGTGAGTTGTATTGTTATCTGACATTTTTCTATTCCTTACCCTGCCATTTCTAATGAATATTTATCGGAAGTTTCAATTATAAATAATTTGATTTCTTTTACAACTTTTGAAAGTTCAAGAAAGCCCATTTCTTTATGAATAAGATTTTTTATTGAATCATTATTGAGTATTCCGTCGAATTCATATTCTTCAAAAACAGCATTCAGTTCTTTATATGTAAGGTCATGTTCATTTGCAAATTTTGTAATCTCTTCCTGCTTTGCTTTTTCCTCAAAGCTTCTGAAGCGGTCTTCCAGATCTTCCGGCATTTTTAAGCCATCAATCAGGCTTTGAATAAAGGCAATAATCAAATCTGATTTTTT
>JAHAZA010000007.1 GCA_018385415.1 Treponema sp.
GAGGTTTGATTTTAGCAGCCAATTCAAAATGTTCTGCAAGAGTAAAACCATTTGCTTTTGATTTTTCCAGAGCTTTTGCACTCGTCATTTTGTCGATTGAGTGCTTGGAAAGATTAGCCTCAATTCCAGTTTGAATATTTACAATCTTACCTAAAAATGGTTTTAGAATTGTGAGAAGTTCAGAACGTTTATAACTGGCGTAGCCTTGCTTTTTAATTTGCTCGGACATATTTTCTCGTTCCATCAGAATAAAGCAAATAAGCAGAATTTGTTGCTGAGTCGTAGCAGGAAATAGGAGTTCCCTTTGCTTTTTTTATTTCGTTTTCAATTCGTACTGCTTCAATAAAACGTCTTGCCAATTCATCGTCTGAAACGCCACAAGTTGAATCCAATTCATTTTGATCCATAACAAATTCTCCTCCATGTTTCTATTGTATTTGATTTCTTGATAAAAATACAGTATATTAGTTTTGTATGCCGCGGGATTCCTTCTCCCTGCCTTGAGCAGGTGGTTCATCGTATGATGACGCAGGGACCGCGGACTGTTTTTTTTAAATACATCTAGTACAGTTCCCCTTTTTTTTAATATATATCTTCTGTTTTTATTTCCGCCCAGTGCTTCAAGGTAGCCGAATTCAGTCAACTGGCGCAGGTAACGCTTGGCTGTTGTAGGGGTAAATCCAAAATGCTGCACAAGTTCCTCTGTAGTGATTTGGGATTTATCGCTCATAAAATGCAAAATATCGACCATTTTCTCATTATTCTCGCTCATGGAAGCCTTAAACTGTTCAATTTCTCTTTGCAGATGTTGTGCATGAAGGTTCAACATAAAGTCAATAAAAACACTATCATCATCTTTTTCCCGTGAGTCTATGAGAGCCTGAATATATTCCGCCGCCATATCTGCCAGATTTTGTAATGATTCCTTTTCCCTGTAATGTATCATTCCATTCTTTTATAGAAAATGTAAATGCATTAGTTCCAGCTTCACTTTTAAACGTATCGAATTCGCTACGTTTAAAATCCGGATTGTGAAGGCTTTCCCATAAACCTAAAAATTCAATGACATCACGATTTCGCATCCAGTTTTGAATAACAGCGGCAGGGTCATCTTCATTACGATATTTTACAATATCAGTAAGCGATATAAACTCATTTTCAAAATCTGATGTATAGATTCCGATTTCAATTCCTTTTGCATGAATTGTTTCTTTTACTGTCATTTGAGATTCCTGTTTAAAATGCTGATGATTATCTGGCGGAACATTTCCATATCTTCGGCTTTGCTTTCTGCTATAAATAATGTAATGGCAAAAAGTGTATTATCATCTATGCGTTTTTTACCGTTTACATAGAGCATGTTGTTTTTCTGCATGAAGTATAAAAAACAGCTTGCGGCAATTCGTTTATTTCCGTCGTGAAAACAATGATCTTTTGTAATAGAATATAAAAGCATTGCGGCTTTTTCTTCCAATGTGGGATACAGCTCCTTACCGTCAAAGGTCTGGTAGATATTGTTCACTGCACTTGAAAATCCACTATCTTTAGGAACTCCAAACACATCACTTTCGAAGGCTGGCTTCATTGCATTTATTACTTCCAGATATTCCTGTTCTGAAATTTTCTCTGCTGATATTTCTGTTTTTCCTTTTTTATCCAAAGATCCATGATCAAAATCATCAAGAAGAATAAGTCCGTTAGAAAAATCCTTAAGAAAATTAACTGCTTTTTTTATATCTGTAAAATTTTCTAATTTTTCTGAATTGAGATTTTCTGCAAGAGAGGCTGTCATTGTTTGAAGAGCAAGAAGTTTCTGATGTTCCTGTTTTATTTGCTTTTCATTGATTACATAACCGTCAATTATATATTGATGCAAAACTGATGTTGCCCACTTTCGGAATTGGGTAGCGATTTTAGAAGAAACTCTGTAGCCTACTGCAAGAATAACATCCAGATTATAATAGGGAATCTTACGGGAAACTGTACGGGTTCCTTCTTTTTGAACTTGTGCAAAAAATGCACAAGTTGAACTTTCTTCAAGTTCATCATCATCATATATATTCTTTATATGGCGCTGAATTGTTGAACGGTCTTTGTTATCAAACAATTGTCCTATTTTTTCAGCACTTAACCAGATTGAATCATCCTGAAGAATAACTTCAACCTGATTTGCACCATTTTCTGAGAAAATCTTGATTTCCCCTTTTGATAAATCTATCAAATCGTTCATTACAACTCCCCTTTCTGTGCTTTCTGATGAAGTTGTGTAATTTGTGCAAGAAGACTGTCTATTTCGGCATTGAGCTTTGTACGTTTTTCTTCGTAGTTCTGGATTGTTTCTGCAACGCTTAGGATTTCTTCTTCTTCGTGGGGATATCCGCAGACATCAAAATTGTAATTTGAATCAATAAGTTCCTGAGCTGTAAAACACTTTGCTTTTGAATTTCCTTCGTCGTCTGTGATTTCCTTACGGTCATTCCACCAGGCAATACAATCATCAAAGTGCTTTAATTCCATCGGCTTGGTTTTGCTAAAGTGCTTTCGGTCGCCTGGAATGTCTACGCGGTAGAACCATGTTTCGCCTGCTGGCTCTTCATTATTGAAGAAAAGGATATTTGTGGTAATTGATGTGTATGGAGAGAAAACACTCCTAGGCAAACGAACAATTGTGTGAAGGTTAAAATCTGTAAGTAGTTTTTTCTTAAGATTGTTCTTTGCATTATCGTTTCCAAACAAAAATCCGTCTGGAACAATTACAGCTGCTCGTCCATTTTTTTTAAGGCGGTACATGATGACTGCCATAAATAAATCTGCAGTTTCGCTAGAACGAAGGTCTGAAGGAAAGTTCTGCTTGATGTCATCTTTTTCGCTTCCGCCATAAGGTGGATTCATAAGAATTACATCAAATGCATCTTTCTGGGTGTAGTCCAAAAGTTTATAAATGAGTGAGTTTCCGTGATAAACTTTCGGGCTGTCGAGGCCGTGCAAAAGCATGTTTGTAACACAAAGCATATATGGGAACTGCTTTTTTTCCACAGCATAAATTGAGTTATAGATTTTTTCTGATTCTTCGTTTGAAATGCTGCCCTTTGCGTCTTTTACGGCTTCAAGTTCTTTTATCCAGCTTGAAAGGAATCCACCAGTTCCGCAGGCAAAGTCTGCCATTGTTTCGCCAATCTGAGGCTTAATCATTTCTGCCATAAATTGAGTTACGGCTCGTGGTGTATAAAACTCACCGGCACTTCCTGCACTCTGGAGCTCTTTAAGAATTGTTTCGTAGATTTCACCAAAGGCGTGAGTTTCTTCGTAGCTTCCAAAATCCAGCTCATCGATAATATTTACAATCTGACGAAGAATCACACCGCCTTTCATGTAGTTGTTGGCATCTTCAAAAGTTGTGCGGACAATACTCTGA
>JAHAZA010000028.1 GCA_018385415.1 Treponema sp.
ATTTTTATAATACATTGTATATTTTGTCTTGCATTTTGCTAATACATCGTCTATAATGTATATAACGTATAAACAAAGTTAAGAGGGGAAAAACATGAAAACTTACACATTTGCCATTCAAAAGGGTGGTACTGGCAAAACTTCCGTTTCTGTATCCGTAGCCGTAGAATTAGCAAAACACGGTCGTACAATCTTAATCGATGCCGACCCTCAGGGTAACACAACAGACTGGATGAACCTTCCAAGTCTTCAGTATGAACTTTCAGATGTTCTTTCAGACAAGTGCACAATCAAAGACGTAATTCAGCCTACACAGGTAGAAAACCTCTTCATCATCCCAACAGCAGGAATCGACGGAGGCCTTAGAACATATCAGGAAACAGTAGCTCAGAAGGAACAGTTCAAGCTTGCTCAGCTTAAAAACGAGCTTGCAAATGTTTTTGACTACTGCATCATTGATACATCTCCAGCCTTCGGTGCACTTGAAGAAAGCTGCTTTATTGCCAGTGACGAAGTAATCAACGTTCTCAAACTGGATCGCTTCAGCTATGACGGACTTAAAACCTTCAAGGTAAATCTGGATACCATGAAAAAACGCTACGACAACTGTTACGGAGTAAGTGTTAATGGCAAGCCATTTTTGAATAAGCTTGTTTTGAACGAGAATAATAATGCAATTGCACAATGTCGCGACCTGGTAGCTCAGTATAAGGCTCTTGAGCCTAACGGCTATAAGGTATTTGTAATTCCAACAGATACAGGCTTTCGCAAGGCTCAGACAACATCAGTTCCAGTGCAGGCAATTGCAGGATCTAAGAAAGAAACTCTGGATGCTCTTGCAGAAATTGCAGAAGCTCTCAAATAGAGGGTAGGGGAGGACAAATATGCAGAAGGTACAGCCAGCAAAAAACTCATTAGACATGGATTTCTTAAACAGCATGAATAAGCCTATCGGAGACGCTCCGGTACAGCAAGCAGCTCCAGTAAGTACTCCAAGTGCACCTGTAGCACCAGCTGCAGAAACAGAACCGGAAACTGTTATAGACCCGATTGAAATGAGCACAGAATTTGATACAGAAATCGGAATTGATGATGATATCGCAGAAGAAACAGAAGCCCCTGTATCAATTTCAAGAACAATAAAGGCAACTCAGATTGTTGTTCGAACAACTGAAAAGGAACGAGAAGCACTAAAGGCTTATTTTATGAAACACGGGGTTTCCCTTTCCAAGGGCATTAAAATTGCTATAAAATATCTTGAACAGCAGGAAAAGAAAGGCCTTGTTCATTTTTCAGATATAGGTCTTTACTAGGAGCTGAACCCCATGGACGAAAATACAAAAAACTTGCCTGAAATATCAAAAAAATCAAATCCCAAAAACTACGATGACGAAAGCAAATTCTTCAGTTTCCCGAACAGCCCGGCTTCGAATACAATGATTAACGTTGTAAGCCATGCCGGAAACCTTGAAAACTTTGCAAACCGTCTTGAACATAACAGTCATTCAACTCAACTGGAATTCTTTACCCCTCCAGAAGGAACCTCAAGAGATTTAAGCCAGCGTGTTAAGTATTCAACTGACAACACAGAAACAACAATCCATCTTGATAACATAGACCTTTTTACAAAGGCAAACAAACCTCTTAAAAAGATTCTGACATATACTCTGGTAAAGCTCAGTAAAGAAAATGTTTCGGCTATGCGCGAGCACGATATAAGTATCCGCTTCCCGCTGGAAGATTTTGTAGAGCTTGGTTGTTATAAGACGCTCAGAACTGCACGGCAGGCCTTTAATCAGGCAAAGAATCCGCTTACCAGCATCAAAATTGAAGGTGTGGTACGCGACAAAAAGGAAATGAAGCAGATTACAGACAGCGGTATTGAGGTTCTCTTTACCGGAGCCCATATCAAAAACGGTATCGTCGAAATCTACCTGAATAAGCGAATTAACTGGGAAGTTTTTGCCCTTCAGTATTTCTCAATTCTGCCAAAAACTTACTTCTCGCTTTCTGATAACGCAGCAGATACATTGCTCAATATCGTTATGCTTGCAAGAAAACGACTTAATGATATCGGCAAGAACGGCTATTTTAATATGAGCTTTAGAACTCTTCAACAGATTCTGGATCTTCCTAGTGAGTCAGAAACTAAGAACCCAGGCCGTGACATTAAAGAGCCTATTTTGAACGCTCTTTCAGAGATATCCAAGATGGAAAACGGAGATATCGTAATTGAGCCGATTTTCAACTCAAATGGCAACATTATGGAGTTCCTGGAAGAAGGATATGCAAGAGTCTCGCTCCACAATGAGTATCTGGAATACTTTGAAGATCTTGCAAAAACCAAGCGAACCAAGATTGAAAACACCATGAAAAAACGCGAAGAAATTGCTGAAAAAGCAAAGGTAAAGGCTCTTGCAAACAAGATTGAAAAAGAGTCTAAAAGCAAAAAGTAATATTCTACGTGGATACAGCTTTCTATATATAAGAAAAAGTCATATTTTACGTGGGAGATTTTGTGGTAAATTCCGGAATTTATACGGAATTCGTCCGGAAATTCCCGAATTTACCCGGTTTTTGTACCGATTTTGTCCTGGTTTGCCAGAAAAAGTCATATTTTACGTGGGAAAATCATAACAAAAGACCCGAAAAATGTCATTCAAGCTAGACTTTAATGCCTACTGACGAAACTTTCTTAAAAACTCGAATTCTAGAGTCTCAAAAAACTACAAAAAACAACAAAAATAGCCCCAAAATAAGCTCAAAATTCGTCTTAAAGTGTCTAAATTTTGTCATATTTTACGTGGGAAAAAGAGCTAAAAAGTCATAAAAGACGTGGAAGAAGGACTATTTAACGTGGAATTTGGACTATTTTGGGTGGAATTTGTCATATTTAACGTGGCTGCTCAGTTACGCTAATTGCTTATATTCAAAGGATTTAAGGCCTTTGGTAATTTCCTAAGAGCTTATTATATAGCTATTAAAGAGCTATATTGAATTCGGGTGCGACGTATTGCAAATACGTCAGACCCGTAGTACCCTTAGAGTTAAGAAAAATTAGTTCAAATGGAGTCAGGGTGGGGACCAGATGAATCCAGAAGAAGCCAAAGAATATGCTAAGACATATCTCAAGGCATATCTTAGCACAAAGGGTATTAACACATCAACAAATTTCTCCTGTCTAAATCCAGCTCATGAAGATAAGCATCCAAGTATGTCTTTTGATCAAAGGCGTAATAGGTGTCATTGTTTTTCATGCGGTGTTGATTATGACATTTTTGATGTTGTTGGCATTGATACAGGATTATCCGGTAAAGAGTTATTTAATCATGTATATGGCCTTTATAACATCAGTGTTGATTATGACAATTCAAAAAGTCAAGCTTCTTCAAAATCCATTCCTCATGCTGAATCAAATGCTAATGATAACATAAAAAAAACTGACAACGAAAACAGAGAATCTCTCACAGAGTTTTTCACAAAGTGTCATGCTGCAGTTGAAAAAACTGATTACTGGAAAAAACGGGGACTTTCTAAAGCCATTGTAGATGCCTACAACCTTGGCTACTGGGAAGAAAAACGCCGCTTTGTTATTCCGACAGGGGATTTCAGCTACAATGCACGGGCAACCTGGGATGCTGACAAAAAGGAGCGCTATTTGAAGCCTAGGGGCCAATTTGAGCTCTTTAACCTGAACGCTATCCCATTGGCAGAACAGCCGGTTTTCGTTGTGGAGGGCGAGTTTGATGCCTTGAGCGTCATTGAAGCAGGAGGAATTGCAGTAGCCTTGGGCTCTAGCAGTAACTTGCGCTTTATTGAGTTCTTAAAATCAAACAAACCAAAGTATCCGCTTATTCTTGCGCTGGATAACGATGAAGCGGGTAGGGCAGGGGAAGCAAAGCTTTCTGAAGAGCTTACAAAAATCCAGGTTGAGTTTGTTGAGGCAGATATCACTCTAGGATTCAAAGATGCCAACGAAGCTCTTGTAGGCGATCGCGACAACTTTATTCAGACAGTTTTGAATGCTAAAAACAATGTTCTTGCTTTGCTGGAAGAAAAACGGCAGAAGGAAGAGCAGGCCTATTACCAGACATCTGCAGCAAATGGCCTTGCAGACTTTATTGCTGACATTGAAAGACGTCACAACAAAGACTGTGTTTCAACTGGTTTTTCAAATCTGGATGATATTCTGGACGGAGGTTTTTATCCCGGGCTTTATATCATTGGTGCGATTTCCAGCCTTGGTAAAACAACGTTTGCCCTTCAGGTTGCAGATAATGCCGCAAAGAAGGGGCAGGATGTTCTTGTCTTCAGTCTCGAGATGGGTAAGCAGGAACTGACGGCAAAATCTATCAGCCGGATTTCATTTCAGAAATGCAGAAGCTACGGTAGTGATCTTGAGTTTGCGACTACAACAAGAAGCCTTATGAACGGTAACTCCCTAAATAGCATAGAGCGTGTAGAATTTCTGAATAGCTGTATAAAAAGCTATTCAGATTATGCCGGACGCATTTTCTATCACATTGGTATCGGCGATATTGGTGTAGAAAAAATCAAATCCGTAATTGCACGCCATATTAAAATTACTGGTCGCAAGCCGCTTGTTATCATCGACTACCTGCAGATTATTGCGCCTTTTGATATGCGTGCTACTGACAAGCAGAATACCGATAAGGCTGTGGTTGAACTCAAACGGGCCAGCCGCGATTACGATATTCCTATTTTTGCAATCTCAAGCTTTAACCGTGAAAACTACACAAACCCTGTAAACATTGCAAGCTTTAAAGAATCCGGAGCCATTGAGTATACCAGCGATGTTCTGATGGCTTTGCAGTTTAAAGGCATGGATTACCGGAAGAAAGATGATGACAAATACGAGGACGAAAAGTCCCGCACAGCCCGAATCATCCAGTTGCGGAATGAACAGGAAAAGAACGCTGAGACTCCAGGCAAGCCGCAGGAACTGCAGCTCAAAATTCTAAAAAATCGCAACGGCCGCAAGGGAAGTGTAGACTTAGAATTCCATCCAATGTTTAACTGTTTCGAAGTACCAAAGCCAAAAATTGAAAATGGTGGCTGGACACTCAAATCTAAAAAGAAATAATCCCTGTTAGTATGAAGCATTTTCCTGGTGGAAAAATGGAGATCATCCTTAAATATAAAGATTTTAAGTTTTTAACTTAATTATGATAGGCAAGATAAAGGGAATGCAACACAGGGGGATGTATTTCTCTATAATATATAGAGATAATCGTATTGCACCCCATTTTTGTGTAATGCATATTGCGATACAGCAAAAAAAGGGAAGTCTGCCGAATCGCCAAGTAAAAACTAGCCAAAACGCCAAGTAAAAAAGTGCCAAATCACCAAATGAAAACTTGCCAAATCACCAAATGGATTGTAGAATATAGTTATGTATAGACCAAGGATAACAGATACCATTCTTACTCGTAAGCTTAAAGGAAAAGGGGCTGTCCTTATCGAGGGAGCTAAATGGTGTGGAAAGACTACAACTGCAGAACAGATGGCCAAAAGTATTTTGTATATGTCTAAGCCCGAAGATGTAAAAGCAAATCTTGCAGCAGCAGATATAGATCCTTCAAAACTTTTGCAGGGAGAAACTCCACGTCTAATTGATGAATGGCAGATTGCACCAAAGCTTTGGGATGCAGTTCGTTTTGAAGTTGATCATAGAAATAGTGTAGGGCAATTTATTCTTACAGGCTCTGCAGTACCTCCTGAAACAGACGAAATATTTCACACTGGAACCGGAAGATTCTCATGGATAAAAATGAGACCTATGACTTTGTTTGAGTCGGGAGATTCATCTGGAGAAGTCAGCTTAAAGGAAATGTTTAATCAGCCGGAGAAGATTCTTGCTGAAAACAAATTAGATAACATTGATAGACTTGCCTTCTTAATTTGTCGAGGCGGTTGGCCAGGAGCTATTGATATGGAAGATGACATTGCTCTGGAGCAGGCCTTCGATTATTTTGATGCAATTGTAAATACCGATATTTCGAGAGTGGATAATGTGCAGCGAGATTCAGAGCGTGCAAAAAGATTGATGAAATCTTACTCTCGCCATCAGGGAACTCAAACAGCTTATACAGTTCTGAGAGATGATATTCTTGCGAATGATGCAGAAACTCTTACAGAAGATACGGTTTATGCTTATACAAATGCATTGAGAAAAATCTTTGTAATAGAAGATATGCCAGCATGGAATCCAAACCTTCGTTCAAAAACTGCAATTCGAACTTCTGATACCCGTTACTTTATTGATCCATCAATTGCAACCGCAAGCTTAGGTCTCGGTCCTAATGACCTTGTAAAAGATTTAAATACAATGGGCTTGTTTTTTGAAACCTTGTGTGTACGCGATCTTCGTGTTTATGCAGAAAGTCTCGATGGTCAGGTTTATCATTACCGCGATAAGTCCGGTCTTGAATGTGATACAGTAATACACCTTCGCAATGGTTCCTTCGGCCTTATTGAAATAAAACTTGGTGGTGACAAGTTGATAGAAGAAGGTGCGGAAAACTTGAAGAAGTTCAGAGATAAGATAGACACCGATAAAATGAAAGAGCCATCTTTCCTTATGGTTCTTACTGGAACCGGAAAATTTGCCTACCGCCGCGAAGACGGTGTTTATGTTGTTCCGGTTGGGTGTCTGAGGGATTAGAAATAAAAGAGTAATAATTTTATAGGATTTTGGAGTCTAGAGATTTATGAGTGACGAAAACTTAAAAATAGTCTCTGTAGCAGAGTTATTGAAAGAGAATTTGGGTATACCAATATATCAGCGTCCTTATAGATGGACGACCGAATCAGCAGCTTTGTTATTTAATGATATACATGAATCATTTTTGAAATTGGGGCAAGAATATCGTATAGGAACTGTTGTTTTACATAATGATTCAGAACAAAAAAAATTAATGATTGTTGATGGACAACAAAGATTAACAACACTTTCAATACTTGTGTTATGCATTCAAGAAATTTTACAATCAACAAGTGATATAAATTTTTCTGACTATACTGGATTACTTAATTCAGATGAAACTTATTCTAATTTATCATTAGATGCGGCACGAAATAATTACAAAGTTTTGAAAGACAAATGTTTAGAAATCAAAGATGAATTAATTGAATTCTTTAAGTATATATCTGAAAAATGTACATTCGTAAAGATTATAACGGATAGCGAACAACAGGCATTCCAGTTTTTTGATTCTCAGAATTCTCGAGGGAAGGAATTAGCACCTCATGATTTATTAAAATCTTATCATTTACGAGAAATGAGTAATGATAATTTGGATTTAAAATTGAGTTTGGTTGGGGCCTGGGAAAAAGTAAATCAAAAGAAACTAGCTTTGTTTTTTCAAAATCATTTATATCCATTAACAACTTGGTATAAAGGGAAGTCTGGTTTAAATTATTCTAGTAAACATATAAAAACGTTTAAGGGATTAAAACAGGATAACAAATATAATTATGCTATTTATCACAAAGCAGCAAATCTTTATATTGAACATTTTAATTCAGACAATATGTTTGAATTGACTTGTTCGAATGAAATCAATCAGTTTCAGTTGACTCAACCTGTTGTTGCAGGACGGAGATTTTTTAGTTACACGTTATATTATTTGAATATGTATGAAAAAGTTTGTTCAATTATAGAAAAAGAATTTGATGGTCCAAATGTAAAAGATATAGTACGCGATACTTATGGTGGTAATGGATATATTAGAAATTTATTTATAAATATTATTATGTTTTATATCGATAAATTTGATTTTGATTCACTTTCTAAAACTGTATTAAAAAAATTATTTAAATGGGCCTATTCTTTAAGATTAAAAATGTATTCAGTTTATCCTGAGACAGTAAATAATTATGCACTTGGAAATAATAATAGAGCTAATTATGGGTTAAGAATGTTTAACAAAATTTCTGAAATGACATCTCCATCAGATATGGATTCGATTCTTTTGGATACTATCAAAAAAAATGAAATTAATAATAAAAATGACTTAAATACAAGATTGTGGACTGAGATCTTTGGGGGTCAGAATGAGTAATGATTACATACAACCAGAAAGATTATTTGTAAATGAAATATTCTTGCAAGATTTTTATATTGTACCAATTTACCAACGAAGCTATGCATGGGAGAAAGAGCAAATTGAGCAATTAATAAATGACATCTATGATGCAAAAGAAAAAGATGTATATTTTATTGGAAGTTTAATTGTTGATTATCAGGCAAAACATACTTATTCGGTAATAGATGGGCAGCAAAGACTTACTACATTGTATTTACTTATGTCTTATCTACAGAAATCATTATTAAAATCCAAATGTTTAACTTTTGAAGCACGTGAAGAATCGAATAATGTCCTTGAGGCGTTATTAAAATTTGATTTTTCTAAAAATGAAGATTTTATTAGCAATGACTCATTTAACGATGAGATAGCTACAGGGATAAAACGAATACAAGCTTTTTTTCGAACTAAAGACAAGGATTTTAAAAATACAATTA
>JAHAZA010000008.1 GCA_018385415.1 Treponema sp.
AAAATATTCGGACATGATGCAGGTAATTCCTGAAATAGGTGAGGAAGTAAGAAAATACAATCCAGACCTTAAATGCAGTGAACCGCCTTATGAATTCTGCGAATATCCAGACGGTGAATATAAGGAAAGTGATGTACTTGTCCGACATGTTGAAGCAGTTGAAAAAGTTGGTGTTGAAAGTGAAAACATCAAATTCAAAAAACTCCCGGCAAGTAAAGTTTTAAGCATTTTCCACAAAGGTTCTTATGACGAAATTGGCGAAGCCTATGCATTCATCATGAAATATGCAGAAGAAAACGGTTTCAATATTGCAGGACTTTCCAGAGAATGTTATATTGACGGAATCTGGAATAAAAAATTTGTAGAAGACTGGCTAACTGAAGTACAGTTACCGATTGAATAAGGAGGTGTGATAAAAATTGCGTCCGTGTAATTTTTATCACGCGGAGTTTAAAAAGGAGTGTAAGATAAAACCGCTTAAATAGCGCGGCTTTATCTTACCTAAAGTTTGCGTTGCAAACTTATTATTTATCTGCTGTTCCTCATTACATTACGGAACAGCGTAAAAAAGTCAATCGATTGTTGAAACAATCTTCTTGACTTTTTTATAGGATACTTACATGGATAAAGACTGGTCAGATAAAAACAAAGAGTTTCAAAAACTGATTACAAAAAAAGCAACTTTTAAGGATGGAATAAAAGTGCTGCTTGAATTGCGTGATTCACTTTTTGAACAGATTACTCAGATTGTAAACAGTTATCCAAAAGATGCTTTTTGGAAAATGCCTTTTGCGAAAGCTGAGGGATATCACAGTAAAACTTTGGCTTATTCTATCTGGCACGTCTTTAGAATTGAAGATATTGTCCTTCATACTTTGATTTTGAATAATTCTCAAGTTTTTGAAAGAGGGGAGTGGCAGAAAAAAATCGGAGCGGAAATTATTACAACCGGTAACGAACTTTCAGGTCAGCAGATTGCTGAATTTTCAAAAACCCTTGATGTAAAAGTTTTATATGAATATGCAAAGGCAGTAAAAGAATCTACCGACGAATATTTGAAAGGTCTGGATTTTGTTTCGCTTAAAAAGAAGTTTTCTGAATCAGATAGACAACGGGTTGCAGCTTGTGGTGGAATTAGTTCGGATGAAAAAGCCTGGTGGCTCATTGATTACTGGTGCACAAAGGATGTAGCAGGACTTTTGAAAATGCCTTTCAGCCGTCACTGGATTATGCATATTGAAGCAATGCGACGAATCAAAAATAAGCTTTGTACAATGGCACGAAAAGGTGTAGATTCAGTTGCTTACTGCGGATTTTCATGCAACCACTGTTTTTTGGGTGAATGGTGTGGTTCCTGCAGAACGGAATATAACACTTGCTCTTTTGCAACCTGTTCCCCTGATGGAGTATGCCCTAACGCAAAATGCTGCAAGGAAAAAGGTTTTGACGGTTGCTGGGAATGTTCAGAAATTAAAAGCTGCAAAAAAGGTTTTTACTCTCCTGAATGTGACGGTGCAAATGGGGCTAAAGCTCAGGCATTGTTTGTAGGAAAATATGGGAAAAAGGAATTCCTTAAGATGCAGGAAAAATTTCATGAAAAGTATGAATTTACAAAATTTCAGGAAATCCTTGGTCAGGATTTAGAAGAAGGTTTGAGAATTTTGGAAGAGATATACAAATGAAGCTTATGAATGAATAGACGACGGATTGGTTCATCGTTATAGTTTTGCTTTCGGACAACGGTATCAAGATAGACTGTATTGTTATTATTGATTGCAGGCTTTGTTGTTTTTATGGTGTCTAGAACACGAAACTTTGGAATTGCGTTAGCAATTCCGAATCCGTGTGACAATTTGAGATTTTGCATTGATTTCAGATGTATTCAATTGGCAGGGCAACCACATCATCACTTAAATAGGATGATTTATCACACTGACATATAATACACCCCTGTCCTACGGAAATGCCGGCAAGTTTCGATAGAACTGGAAAATGTTTTGCCATTTCAATTCCTGGGCGAGCCGATTTTTTTATTTCAATAGGATAAAGTGTATTATCTTTTTCAATGATTAAATCTATTTCTCTTTTGTCCTTGTCTCGGTAAAAAAATATTTTTTCAGTTTCATGCCCAGCATTGTAATATGATTTGATTATCTCGCTGACAACGAAGTTTTCAAAAAGTCCGCCAGCCATGGCTCCATTCATTGCGACTTGAGAAGAAGTCCATCCAACAAGGAAGCAGACCAAGCCTGTGTCCATGAAGTATATTTTAGGAGTTTTTATGGCCCTGTTCGAAACATTTTTTTCATAAGGCTGTAAAAGTTTTATTACACCGGAAGATTCCAATATGCTTGTCCATTCAGCAATAGTTTTACTTGTAACACCCACATCCCGGGCAAGGCTTTCTGCATTATATAGTTCCCCAACACGGGCTGCTATGCATTGCATGAAATTGTGGAATTTAACAAGATTTTTTGTTGTAATTAGGTCCGCTACATCCCGGTCAAGATAAGTTCTGATATATGACCTGTAAAATGGTTCCCATTCCATTGAATCATCAGCTAATTCAGGCATGCTGCCCCGCCAGATATGATTCCACAAGTTATCGTAGGGTATTATTGATTTCTTTCGACTTTCAATATAGTCCGCAGTAGGAAGGAATTCTCTATTAAAATCAATGCTGAATTTTTCCCGAAGAGAAAGAGAAGTCATATTGATAATGCAGACTCGTCCTGCAAGTGAATCAGCAGCTTTGCTCAGTAACCTGTAACTTTGTGAGCCTGTAAGAATAATTTGCCCTTTTTCTTTTGAATTGTCGGCAAGGAGTTTTATCTGAAGAAATAAATCTGGAGCACGTTGAACTTCATCAATTATGACAGGAAGAGGATGATTCTTAAAAAATAGGGCAGTGTCATTTTGTGCTAAGGAAAGCTCTGTAAATTCATCGAGGGTCACATATTCATATTCTGGAAGTAATTTTTCTTTTAGCAATGTTGATTTTCCAACCTGACGAGAACCGGTAATTAGAAGTACTCGGAATTGATTTTTCATTCTGCTCACATATGTCAGTATATGACGATTGATATACATATAGCCCTCCAAAATATTTTCGACTAATTTGGAGTATAACTCCAAATTAGTCGAAAGTCAATTTTCTTCATTTCTTCATTTCCACTGTTTTTTTCGGTAAAATAAGTTACAATGAAGTATGGATATTAAATTAATTTTGGTTGACCTGGATCTTACCCTTTTGAAGAGCGATGGAACTCTTTCTTTACATACAATTGAAGTGTTAAAGAAATGTCAGAAAAAAGGAATTAAAGTAGGTTTTTGTACCAGCCGGGGCACTACAAGAATTAAACAGTATCAGGATAAAGTAAATCCTGATGTTGTCATTTGTAATGCAGGTGGCTGTGTTTTCTATAATGGTAATTTAATTCATTCAGAAACTTTTACTTTGGAAGAGACACACAAACTTCTAGATAGAGTTTATGAAGTTCTTGGTGATGAAGCTGAAATTACAATTGATACCCTTGATGATTTTTTCTGGAATAAAACTGTAAATAAATCAACACAGTATATGCCAGAAGCTAAATTTCATGACTGTAAAAACTTTCCTGAACCGGCTATGAAATTTTGCGTTCAACTAAGTGATTCAGAAAAAGCAGACAAAATTAAAGCTGTTGTAGAAAATTGTGATGCGGTTCCCTTTAGTGATATTCCCTGGTATAAGTTTGCACCAAAAACAGAAACAAAAGAAAATGGAATTTTATTTATCAGTAAATATTTGAATATTCCTACAAATCAGATGATTTATTTGAAAAAAATAATAATATAGATTCAGGAGAATGAAAATGAAATATTCAATTAATATTAACGGAAACGAACAAATTGCTTTTAATAACAATGTAAACTATTGTGTTGGAACCGGCCGCATGGGACTGGCTCTTACAAAAGAATATTTTGACCAGCTTAAAGTTGTTCAAAAAGATATTGGTTTTAAGTTCATACGTGGCCATGGGCTTTTTTGTGATGACATGGGAATTTATCAGGAATTTATTGATAAAACTGGAAAAAAAATAGTCGAATATAATTTTACTTATCTGGATCGTGTTGTAGACAGCTATATGGAAGTAAACATCCGTCCATTTTTAGAACTGGGGTTTATGCCTTATAAAATGGCATCTGGTGACAATACTGTTTTCTACTGGAAAGGTAATACAACTCCACCTGCCGATTACAGCAAATGGTGTGATATGGTTCAGGCAACATTGCGTCACTTAATGGAACGTTACGGCAAAGAAGAGGTTTTAACTTGGCCAATTGAAGTTTGGAATGAACCAAATCTTCCTGGATTCTGGAAAGATGCAAACATAGATGAATATTTTAAGCTTTATGAATTAACATCTGCTGCTATTAAAAAAGTAGACGAAAGATTTAAGGTTGGTGGTCCTGCAATTTGTGGTGGTGCTGATGAAAAATGGATGAAAGGCTTTCTTACATATTGTCACAATCATAAGCTTACTTTGGATTTTATCAGTCGTCATCATTACTGTACTGAACTCCCTGTGGATGAAGGTCACTATGGATATCCTAAAATGATGGAACTAGATTATACACTTCAAACTTTACGAGATTGTCGCAAAATTATTGAAAGTTTTGATGAATATAAAAATCTACCGTTCTATATAACAGAATTTAATACATCCTATATTCCAAACTGTCCTGTGCATGATATGAATCTGAATGCTGCTTATATTGCCCGTACATTGGCAGAAATTGGAGACTATGTTACAGGTTATTCTTACTGGACATTTGGTGATGTGTTTGAAGAGCGAGGAATTCCATTTACACCATTTTACGGAGGTTTTGGTCTTTTAGCAGATGGAGGTATTCCAAAACCAACATATTGGACATTTAAATTCTTTAAGGATTTAAAGGAGAATGAAGATTCTTGTGTTTATCGTGATAAGAATATTGTTATTGTAAAAACAAAATCTGGTACTTTCAAAGGAATTGCATGGAATATTACAATTGAAACTAAAGAAGACCAGATTGATTTGGATATAGTTCTTCCTGCTTCAACAAAAGAAAAGCGCTATTGTTTACTTACAAAAACTGTGGATGAAGAATGTTGTAATCCTCTAAAAGTCTGGCATGATTTAGGTGAATGGGCTCATCCTACAGCAGAACAGACTGAACTTTTGAAAGCGGCGGCAAAGCCTCTTGTTGCAACTGATGTAATTGAAAATAAAGGAAGCAAAATTAATATTCAGCTTTCTGTGAAGAAACATGGTGTAGTCTATTTTGAGCTAAATCCTGCTCCAGTTTCTTCAGACAGAGGGTACAATTATAATTTTGATTATAGTCGCCACTAACACTTTTGATAATGTTATGCTTACAAAGATTGATTTCTAAAACCACTAACGTTATGATAGTAAATCATAGGGGAACAAAGTGACTGAAAAATTAATTGCAGGATTAGAAAAATTACAGTTAGAGCTTTCACAGGAACAGATTAATCAACTTGAAACTTATATTCAGGAAGTGCTGGAATTTAATAAAAGCTACAATCTTATGAAAGCCCTTGATGCAAATGAACTGGCTGTAAATCATATTCTGGACAGTTTGGTTGCAGTTCCACATTTAAAAGAATTAATTTCCACAAGATGTCAGGAAACTGGTAAAGCGGTTATTGATATTGCAGATATTGGTTCTGGTGGGGGATGTCCTGGTATTCCATTGGCCATTGCTTTTCCAGAACAGGCATTCACTCTTGTAGAGCGCATGGAAAAACGATGTGGATTTTTAATTTCTACAGTAAGTAAGCTGGGTCTTAAAAATGTTAAAATAGAATGCAAAGCGGCTGATTTACTGGCTCCAGAAAGTTTTGATTTGGAGGTTTTCCGGGCATTCCATCCTTTTGAAATGAAAATCATTAAATTGCTTTTCCGCATGCTAAAAAAAGGTGGTTATCTTGCCGCATACAAAGCTCGTGAAGAAAAGATTCTTGCAGAAATGGAAGAGATTAAGTCGGTAGTAAAAGATTATAAACGAATCAAAATGACAGTTCCATTTTTGGAAGATCATGAAAGAAATCTTGTTATTATAAAAAAATAAATTAATTATGTTGGAAGATTAAGAAACTTCCTTTATGGTACAATTCAGTTTTTCAAAGTAGTATATAATTATGGAAAAAAAATTATTTGAAGTTTATAAGGATTATTTTAGGGTTGGTGCTGCAGTAGGCGGTTTATTTTATGATAAGGAACCTCCAAAAGGTCCCTTTGTTGATTCAGAAATCTTAGCAAAACATTTTAATCTTGTTGTTGCAGAAAATGATACAAAAATGTGTAATATGATGCCTGCTCCTGGTACATATAATTTTTCTTCTGCAGATAAATTTATTGAAATGGCAAAGAAAAATGGTCAGGATATTCGCTGGCACACTTTGGTATGGCATAATCAGGCTCCAGAATGGATTTTTAAGGATGAAAATGGAAATAAAGCTTCGAAAGAACTTTTGCTGCAGCGTCTAAAAGATTACATTTTTACAATTGGTAAACGTTACAGTAAAGCTGTTTGTTCTGTTGATGTTGTAAACGAATGTATTTCCGATAAAAATTTCCAGCTTCGTGATGGTAATGATCGCTCAAAATGGTTTGATATTATTGGTCCTGAATATATTGATAAGGCTTTTTTCTGGGCTAGGGAAGCTTTCCCAAATGCAGAACTTGTAATTAATGATTATAATCTTGAAACAATTCCAGGTAAAAGACAGGGGCTTTATGATTTAGTAAAAGGAATGAAGGAAAGGGGAGTGCCTGTTGATACAGTTGGATTACAGATGCACATCAGCATGTATTATCCTTCTATTAAAATGATTGATGAAACAATCAAAATGTATGGAAGTCTTGGTGTAAAAGTTATTGTTACAGAAATGGATGTATCTGTTTATAACGATTATAAAGATGGCAAGGAACAGTTTGAAGAAAAGAAAGAATACACACCAGAATTAATGGAACAACAGGCTCAGCGTTATAAAGAATTGTTTGAATGTTTTAAAGAAAATGCAAAAGCCGGAATTCTAAAAGATGTTGTGCTTTGGGGAATTACTGATCGGTTTAGCTGGAAAAATTACTTCCCTGTACCAGGTCGTACCGATGCTCCACTTCTATTTGATGTTGAAGGAAAAGAAAAGCCAGCCTTTGCCGCTCTTACAAAATAGAATTTTTATAGCATTATTATATTGTTAAGTGAAAAGGCCTGAGATAGAAAAAAATATCTCAGGCCTTTTTATCTTTAATTTGTTACTCTAAAAATTAGAGAGAGAATTCAAAGTATACTGGGAAAGAAAGAGTAGTGCTAGCATCTGTAAGAACTACATCAACACCAGCTCCACATCCCCATGCTTTTGCAGCATAAGAAATGCTTGGGTTAATTTCATAAATGTTAGCTTTTGATTCATCTTTATCAATAGCTGTCTGGAATTTAAGACCAAGTTTAACAGCGTCTGTAGCTTTGATTGTTGAGTTTACACCGATATAGAAATCAGCAGCTGCATCGTCACCACAGTTTGTTAAGAAATCAAGACCAAAACCTACTTTTTCGAAGTCGTATGTTGCACCAAGAGAGATAAGGTTTTTACCAAAGATACCATAGTAATTTGAAGAATCATTGTATGTGTATCCATATGTTACATAGAGGTGTTCAACAGCAAGGATTTCACCATAGAAACCAGCACTAATGTCGTTAATCATATCGCGAAGAACAAATCCAACAGAGAATTTATTACCATATGTGTAGTCAGCACCAAAGTTGAAGACGCAGTGAGATTTGTCACCGGCATCATTGAGTGTTTTTCCAAAGTATGATGGAACATCATAACCAAAACCAATTCTCATTCCACCTATTGGGCGCCATACAGCAACTACATCTGAACCAAGGTTTCCAGAATCAAGGTTTGTTCCTAATACTGGGAAATAAGAGCCATGGGTGTAGATTTTGTCGCTGATAGCAAATGTTATTTTGTCAAATGGACGGAATTCAATGTACCAGTCATTAAGAGTGATAGAATTTTCATCTGCTACACCAGTAATTGCAACGTATTTTTTATCATATGCTGTATCTGATTTGAAAATGACAGAAGCATCAATACCACAGTCTACCTTTCCAGAAAGAAGTTCAACTTTTGTATTGTTTACAATTCCAGCAAAAGATTTTTTTGTTTCAGCGTTATCGCTCATTTCAACATTTACAATTCCAGATGAAGTTTTGTTTTTGAAATCTGGACCTTTTCCAGTTGACTGCTGTGCAAATGCAACAAAGGCAGCAAGTGAGAGAGCAGCTGCCATAATAATTTTTTTCATAATTTTTCTCCTTTTTATGAAAATAAATAATTAAAATTTGTTAAAAAAAAAATGGCTGCACAAACAAACACTAATCTAGTTTTATGCAACCATTTGATAATGATAATACTATAATGATTTATATATTTTTTTTCAATAGGTGAAATTCTATGATATAATGGAAAAACTTAACTAACTTACAAAAAAGGAGTATTTTGATGGCGACAGATAACGCTGAATTCAAACCTTACATTCCGGCTAATAAAATTACTACGGAATTAACAGTAACATCAATAATCACTGGTATTATACTTGCCATTGTTTTTGGTGCTGCTAATGCATACCTTGGTCTTCGTGTAGGTATGACAATTTCTGCTTCAATCCCAGCTGCTGTAATTGCAATGGGAGTAACTAGAATCATTCTTAAAAAGAATTCTATTCTTGAAAGTAACATGGTTCAGACAATTGGTTCTGCAGGTGAATCTTTAGCGGCAGGTGCAATTTTTACAATGCCTGCACTTTTCCTTTGGGCAAAAGAAGGACTTATTGAACAACCAAGCATTTTAACAATTTCCCTTATTACAGTTTGTGGTGGTATTCTTGGCGTTCTTTTTATGATTCCTCTTAGAAATTCAATTATTGTTCAGGAACACGGAACTCTTCCTTATCCCGAGGCTCAAGCTTGTGCTGAAGTTCTTTTAGCTGGAGAAGAAAAAGGTTCTGAAGCAAAAGCTGTATTTGCGGGTATGGGTGTTGCTGCTGCTTTTAAGTTTATTATTGATGGACTTAAGATGGTTCCAGAAGTAATTTCAATTCCTCTTAAAGCATTGAAAACAGAATTTACTACAGAAATTTATCCTGCAGTTGTGGCAGTTGGATATATTTGTGGTTATAAAATTTCCTCATTCCTTTTTGCAGGAGGCTTGCTGGCTTGGTTCGTAATGATTCCTGCAATTGCAGTTTTCGGTGGGAATACAGTATTGTTCCCAGCTAATTGTTCTGTTGCCGAACTTTATGCTGCTGGTGGTGCAAGTGCAATCTGGTCAAATTTTGTACGATATATTGGTGCAGGTGCTTTAGCGGCTGCTGGTATTATCAGTCTTATCAAATCACTCCCATTAATCTGTAAAACTTTTGCAAGTGCAATGAAAGGATTAAAAAATAGTACTGGTGTAAACAGTGACGACAGAACATCTAAAGATTTAAGCATTAAGTTTGTTTTGATTGGTGTCTTAGTTGTTGTTCTTGCAATCTGGCTTCTTCCTCCAATTCAGGCAGGTTTGGTAAGCGCACTGTTGATTGTTTTATTTGGATTCTTCTTTGCTACTGTTTCGTCAAAAATGGTTGGTTTAGTTGGTTCTTCAAATAACCCGGTATCTGGAATGGCCATTGCCACATTACTCATTGCCACTATTCTTCTCAAGATTACAGGAGATACAGGCAGTCATGGTATGGTAAGTGCAATAACAATTGGTTCTATTATTTGTATTATTGCTGCAATTGCCGGTGATACTTCTCAGGATTTGAAAACAGGTTACCTTCTTGGTGCTACTCCTAAAAAACAGCAGATTGGTGAATTAATTGGTGCTGTAATTTCTGCTTTAACAATTGGCGGAGTTTTAATTCTTTTAAATACAGCCTGGGGATTTGGTTCAAAAGAACTTTCTGCACCACAGGCAACATTGATGAAGCTTGTTACAGAAGGTGTAATGAATGGAAATCTTCCCTGGAACTTTGTATTCATTGGTGCGGCTTGTACTGTAATTTTTGAAATTTTAGGTATGCCTTCTCTGGCAGTTGCAATTGGTATTTATCTTCCATTAGAACTAACAGCTCCAATTATGATTGGTGGTGTATTGCGTAAGATTATGGACAAGAAAAATAACAGTTCTTCAAGTGAAAGTTCAAGAGGTGTTCTCTTTAGTTCAGGCTTGATTGCTGGTGAAGGGTTACTTGGTGTGCTTCTTGCAATTTTAACTGTTGCTGGTGTTGCAGATAAGATAGCATTTGGTGCAGCAATTCCAAATGTTGTAAGAGTTATAGGCTCAGTAGTAGTATTTGCTCTTCTTCTTGTTTTGATGGTTAAATACGCTCTTCCAGGTAAAAATGAAAAAGCTAAATAAAAAACAAGCTCCTAATCTTCTTGATTTAGTTCCTCATCCCTCTTCGAAACAACATTCCCAGATTGATGAGGAAGGAATGGTAACAATCTTTGTAGAAAACAAAGGTTTTTTCAATTTTGTTGCCCAGAAATTATTTAAGAAACCACCTGTTTCCCAGATTCATTTGGAAGAGTTTGGTTCTTTTATCTGGCAGCAAATTGATGAAAAAAGAACTGTTAAAGAGATTGGTGATTTGTTACATGAAAAGTTTGGGGATAAAGCTGAACCTTTATATCCACGGCTTTCCATGTATATTCAAACATTGGTGAATTACGATTTTATTGAGTTAAAATAATTCTGTGGGAGAGAGTTTTAATTTAATTTCCTGCCAAAAATAAATGCATAAATATACATAAAATATTGCATAAAAATACATTTTAACATAAGATAACACATGTTTTATTAACTTTTTGGAGGAATGTCTATGAAGAAAGTTATTGGTCTTTTATTGGCAGTTATGACACTTGCTTGTGTTAGCTGTTCTAAAAAAATTGAAAAAGGTGAATTTACCGTACAGAAAGGTAAGTATATGGTTGGTATGGAAATTGGATATCCACCATTTGAATACTATGCTGATGACGGTTCTACACCAATGGGCTTCGATGTTCTTTTGGGTAAAGAAATTGCAAAACGTCTTGGTTTAGAAGCAGAATTCATTGATACAGCCTGGGATGGTATTTTTGCAGGTCTTGATACAGACCGTTATGATGTTGTAATGTCTGCCGCAACAATTACACCAGAACGTGTCGCAAATTATGATTTCTCAACTCCATATATTGGAAATGGACAGGCAATTATTCTCCGCAAAGATTCAACTCTTAATATTACAAAATTTGAAGATTTAGCAGGATTGAAGGTTGGATATCAGGCTGAAACAACATCTGATTTCTATACAAAAAAACATTCAGCAGAATCAGGCTTTACATATGTTGAAAATGCATATGACAAAGTTATGAATGCTTATGATGATTTGAAATTAGGTCGTATTGATGCAGTTGTATCAGACAGCTTAGTTGCAGTTAATTATCTTTCAGTTCCAAATACAGAATTTAAACAGGTTTGGAGTGCTGAGCCTGATGAATATTTTGGTGTTTGTATGAAGAAAGGAAATACTGTTCTTCAGGAAAAAGTTAATGCTATTTTGGAAGATATGAAAAAAGATGGTTCTTTGAAACAGATTTACATGGAAGTTTTCAATATGGACCTTTCAGATTCAATTAAATAATTAAAAAGGAGACTTGCCTTATGAATTTAATGCAAAAGATACTTGGTTGGCTTCCTCAATTATTGAGCGGTGCCAGAATTACAATATTACTTACTTTATGTTCTGTTTTGGCAGGTCTCCTTCTTGGAGTATTCCTTGCTCTTGGTTCAATGTCAAAGAGTAAGATTATCCGTGGAATTTGCAAGGCATATGTCTTCTTTTTCCGTGGAACACCATTATTGATGCAGCTTTATTTTGTTTACTATGGACTTCCTGAAATAAGTAGAGCTTTAACAATTAACAGTAAGTTCCTTGCTGCATTTATTGCTTTCGGATTAAACTCTGGTGCTTATTGTTCAGAAATTTTCCGTTCGGCAATTCAATCTATTGATAAAGGGCAGTTTGAAGCAGGTAAAGTACTTGGTTTAAGTTACTTCAAAACAATGAGATTAATAATTTTGCCACAGTCTATCAAACGTCTTATTCCACCTGTAGGAAACGAGTTTATTATGATGTTAAAGGATGCCTCTTTAGTATCTATCATCGCTCTTGCAGATATTACAAAGGTTACTAGAAGTATTCAGTCATCAACAGCATCTTCTATGGTTTATATCCCTGCTATGATTTTGTATTTGATTATTACAGCAGTATTCACATTGATTTTCCACTGGTTGGAAAAGAAGAACTCAGTTTACGAGTAACAGGAGGTAGATTATGGATATGATTAGAGCAGAACATGTTAGTGTTACTTTTGGAAAACTTAATGTATTAAAAGATGTTTCTCTTTCAGTAAAACCTAAAGAAGTTGTTTGTATTATTGGTCCAAGTGGTGCTGGAAAATCAACTTTTCTTCGTGCTTTGAATCATTTGGAACATATTGATAACGGTTCTATTTACATTGAAAATACTCTTTTAACTCAGTATGAAAATGGAGTTAGAAAGCTTAAGATAAATTCAAAACAGAGAAGGGATATTCTTCTTGAAGTTGGAATGGTATTCCAAAGATTTAATCTTTTCCCACATAAGACTGCATTGGAAAATACAATGCTTGCACCTATGAATGTTTTGGGAAAATCTAAAGAAGAAGCAAAAGCAAAGGGAACTGAACTTTTACAGAGAGTCGGTTTAGGAGATAAACTTGATTCTTATCCAAATAAGCTTTCTGGTGGTCAGCAGCAGCGTGTAGCAATTGCACGTGCTTTGGCTATGGAACCAAAAACAATTCTTTTTGATGAACCAACATCTGCCTTGGATCCAGAATTGGTAGGAGAAGTTCTTCAAGTAATGAAACAGTTAGCAAAAGATGGAATGACAATGGTTGTTGTTACTCATGAAATGGGATTCGCCCGTGAAGTTGCTGATCGTGTATTATTCATGGATGGTGGCGTAATTGCAGAAGAAGGAACTCCAGAAGAAATCTTCCAGCATCCAAAATCTGAAAGATTGCAGCAGTTCTTAAAATCTGTTTTATAATGCAAAATAGATTCTAAAAATTATTTTAGATTTGTGATTAATTATTAAGCCCTTAATAATCTTATGAAAATAAAATCGAAATCATTTTTAATTCCTCTTTTTACAATTGCTTTTCCAATTATCCTGCAGGATTTTCTGTCTTCCTTTGTAAACATGTTGGATACAATCATGGTTGGACAGCTTGGTGCTGTAGATATTGCGGCAGTTGGACTGGGAAATCAGTTGTTTTTTGTAATGAGCCTTGGAGTTTATGGTATTGCTTCTGGGGGCCAGATTTTTATTGCCCAATATTGGGGAAGAAAAGATATTAAAAATATTAATAAAACTACAGGAATGATGCTTAAACTGGCACTTTGTTTTACTGTTCTTTTTGCAAGTGTCAGCATTTTGTTTCCAGAATTCTGTCTTTCCATTTATTCTAAGGATATAGAAGTAATCAGGCGTGGAGCACAATATTTGCGGGTTGTAGCACCAAGTTATCTTTTCTTTGGAATTAACGTTTCTTTTGCCGCTTCCTGTCGAAATACAGAACATCTTAAGCTTCCTGCTGTGGCAACAATTACTTCTGTATTTGTAAATGCTTTGTTAAATTATCTATTGATTTTTGGTGTAAACATTGGTGGTGTACAGGTTATTAAGGCTCATGGAATTATTGGTGCCGCAGTTGCTACAGTTATTTCTAGAATTGTGGAAGCATTTATTGTAGTGGGTGGAGCCTATGCCAGAAAATATGTTATTGCAGCTCCAATTAAGAATTTCTTTGGGGCAGACAAGGGGTTCATAAAAAAATATCTTAAAATAAGTTTGCCGGTTCTGTTGAATGAATTGCTTTGGGGAAGTGGAATTTCCATGCAGTCTTCTATTTTTGCTCACAGCGGAACTTTGGTAATTGCTTCATTTAATATTATGAACAGTATTTCTAATCTTGTTTATCCAATTTGTCTGGGCTGTGGAAATGCTACTGCCATTATAATTGGGAAAACTATAGGAGAAGGCAGACTAGAAGATGCAAAGAGTCTGGCTCGCAAACAATGTGGCTTTATTGCTGCAATGGCTTTTTTTCTGGGATTTTTGATTATGCCACTGGCAAAACTTATGCCTTTTGTTTTTAAGGTAGAAGCAGAAGTTATTTCTATGGCTACGGTTTTTATAATTATTCGGGGTCTTATGTTTTCTTTTGATGCCTTTAATATGACATCTGTAGTTGGGGTTTTCCGTTCTGGTGGTGATACTCTTTTTGCACTGTTTATGGATGTAGGATTTATGTGGCTCCTTTCTTTGCCTTTAGGATGGCTTGCTGTTCTTGTGTGGCATCTTCCATATTGGGCAATTTATCTTTGTATTTTAACAGAGCCAATTTGTAAAAGCATTGTGGGAATTATCAGACTGCTTAGCAACAAATGGTTAAGAAGATTGTAAGCAGTCTAATAGGATATTTTCTTTTATTAGTAATGATTCCTATTTACAAAACAGAATCTCTATAGTAAAATAATTCTTAATAGGAATAATTCCTATTTATTAACTAAACAGAAAGGAGCTCAAAATGAGTAAGTACGCAGGAACACAGACAGAAAAAAATCTTCAGACTGCATTTGCTGGAGAATCACAGGCAAGAAATAAATACACATATTTTTCTTCAGTTGCAAAAAAAGAAGGATATGAACAGATTGCAGCTTTATTTTTGAAAACTGCTGATAATGAAAAAGAACACGCAAAAATGTGGGCAAAAGAACTTGAAATGATTAGTTCAACTGCAGATAACTTAAAGGCTGCTGCAGAGGGTGAAAACTATGAATGGACAGACATGTATGAAGGTTTTGCAAAAACAGCAGAAGAAGAAGGATTCAAAGCTCTTGCTGTAAAATTCCGCATGGTTGCCGCTATCGAAAAGCATCACGAAGAACGCTATCGTGCACTTCTTAATAATGTAGAAACAGCCGCTGTATTTGAAAAATCAGAAGTAAAAGTTTGGGAATGCCGTAACTGTGGACACATTATTGTTGGAACAAAAGCTCCAGAAGTTTGTCCAGTATGTGCTCATCCTCAGAGTTACTTTGAAGTTCATGCTGAAAATTACTAATAGTAATCAGGATAAATGAATGCAGGTTAGAAATACTAATCAGCGAAAGATTATTCTTGATATTATGAAGAATAATTTTTCGCATCCAACTGCAGATGAAATTTATGAAAAAGCCAGAACCATTGATGAACATATCAGTCTTGGTACTGTATATAGAAATTTGGGATTTCTTACAGAAACTGGGGAAATTCAGAAAATCTGTGTCACTAATGGTTCTGATCATTATGATAGCAGTCTTCATGAACATTATCATTTTCACTGTAGTAAATGTGGCAAAATGTATGATGTTCCAGAGACTGTTCGTGTAGAAACGTCTAATTTTTCTGACGAAATGTCAAAAAAAGGCTTTAATGTAAATTCCTTTAATTTGATATTTACCGGCTTATGTCCAGAATGTAATCTCAAAAAAATTAATTTTTGTTATTAAAAGGATATAACAAATAACCCTAATGATTATTTAATCAGATCTTTAATAATTTCACTGGCAATAATTAATCCTGATGTGGAAGGGACAAAAGCGTTGCTTCCAGGGGCAGGAGAATTGCCTTTTAATTCAGCACCTTCTGTATATTTTGGTACAATGGCTTTTTCTTTTGAGTAAACTACCTTCACATTTGTAATTCCACGTTTTTTACATTCCTGACGCATTACTCGTGCTAATGGACATACACTGGTTTTTGAAATATCAGTAACTTCAAATTGGGTTGGATCCATTTTGTTTCCTGCACCCATAGCACATATGATTTTTGTCTTAGCTTCTTTTGCCTGAATAATCAGTTGAATTTTCGCAGTAACGGTATCAATTGCATCCACAACGTAATCATATTTTTTAAAATCAAACTGAATTTTTGTTTCTGGTAAATAAAAACATTTATAAACATTAACTTCTGCAGCAGGATTAATGTCCAAAATTCGTTCCTTCATTACATCAACCTTATATTTTCCAACTGAGGAATGTGTAGCAATAATTTGCCGATTTAAATTTGTAAGGCTCACAGTGTCGTTGTCTATTAAATCAATATGCTGGATTCCAGAGCGAACCAGAGCTTCTACAACATAGCCTCCAACTCCCCCAATTCCAAAAACTGCAATGTGTGCTTTGTTTAAGGTTTCCATGGCCTCTTTGCCAATTAGTAATTCTGTACGTGAAAATTGATTTAACATAATAATATTATAGCAAAAAAATCAAAACAATAATTATTTTATTAACAAATTCAACATATTATTTTATACTGTTTAATAGTATTTAATATATGGAGAAATAGTTTATGAATATTTTTAAACGCTTTATTCTTTTCTTTGTACCAAGTTCCTATTTTGGTGTAATGTACCTCAGTTATTTTCAGCTTCGCTATATTCACATGGCTCCAGAAAGATGGCTTCCTGGACTTCCTCTTACAATGGGCATTACAACCGGACTTATTGCTATCATTCTTTTAATCATGTTTTTTGTTACAAAGCCTTTCGTTAATCTTTTCAACAAAATTGAAAAAGAAAATTATGTTCCTACTGAAGAAGAAAAAGACATAGCTCTTAAAATCTACCGTAAGATTAACCTTACTTCTGTAATTGGTATCGTCATTGGTTTTGTTGCAGGAAATATGGTCAGTGCCCTTATCAAGATGATAAAAGGTGTTCTTCCTCTTGAAACCTCTCGAATTATTGTAGTTTTCTTGCAGTCATGTACATTCGGTCTTCTTGAATCACTTTTCATGGTTTACATCATGAATGAAACACTGACTAAATATAGAAAAATGCTTCACATCAATAACCTTGAACGTGAAAAATGCACAATGAACATTTCCCGCTCATTATTTTATGTATCTTTTTCTGCAGCTCTTTTTGTAACTTATAATATTTTTTGTATCGGTTATGGAATTATTATCAACTATGCAGCTCAGTACCTTACTCCATATATTATAGGCTCCATTCTTATGGGAATAGTATCCTGCATACTTGGTGGAGCTGTATACAATATTCTGAATAAAGGACTTAATTCCCGAATTAAATCTTCTACTGCAATTATTGAAAACCTTCAGACTGGAACACTTACTTCTCGTATCGACATTGAAATGTTCGATGATTTTGGTGTACTTGGAAGCAGCGTAAATGCACTTATCGATAAGCTTACTTCCATGCTTTCTGGACTCAGAAAAGAAAGTAATGTAGTAAGTAATTCTGCTGCTGAACTTACACTGATTGCAAATACGGCCAAGGATTCCCTTGAAAAAATGACTCAGATTCTTGCAAAGATTTCTGAAGAAGGTGGAAAACAGAACTACGAAATTCTAGATTCTGAAAAATGTATCAACCAGCTGCTTGAAACCCTTAAAAACATTGATGAACATGCATTTCAGAACTCTGATGCTACAAAAGAAAGTTCAAGTGCAATTTATGAAATGGCTGAAAACATTACTTCTGTTTCAGGCATGACACAAAAAGCTGATAATCTTTCAATGCAGCTTTCGGAATCATGTTCA
Organism: Treponema sp.; assembly: GCA_018385415.1. Taxonomy (GTDB): domain Bacteria; phylum Spirochaetota; class Spirochaetia; order Treponematales; family Treponemataceae; genus Treponema_D. The sequence continues at coordinate 17,748 of JAHAZA010000008.1, forward strand.
GCCGGTAGTAAATCTTTGGACGAAGCTTCCAAACAGATTAAATCAATCAGTGAATATTCTGCACAGGTTCGTGATATTATTAAATACCTTCAGAGAATTGCAAGCCAGACAAATCTTCTTGCCATGAATGCTGCTATCGAAGCTGCACATGCTGGTGAAGCTGGTAAAGGTTTTGCTGTTGTTGCAGAGGAAGTTCGTTCACTTGCAAACTCTTCTCAAAACAGTTCAAAGAAAATCAAAGACTACGTAAATGATATGGTACGTCAGATTGAACTTGGCGTTCAGTCAATTGAACATACAAATGCTACATTCCGACAGATTGAATCAGGTGTAACACAAAACACAGACCTTATCCAGAATATTACACAGGCTATGAAAGAACAGGAACAGGGTGCTCAGGACAACCTTAAATCAACACAGAATGTTGAAGCCGGTACTCAGCGCATTAAAGAACTTGTTACTGCTCAAAATGATCTTGCAAATAAAGTTGGAACAAGTATGAAAGCTTCAGTAGAAAGTACAAAAGTTATGCTTGACGCCATTAAAGAAGGAAATACAGCTTCAGTTGCAATGCAGGAAGTTATTGACCGCATTGATTCAATGGTAAAAGCCAACCAGCAGGCAGTTGAAAGTATGACTGAGCAGATGAGTGCTTTCAGTCTGAAATAGACAATAATTTCTTATGAATTAGTGAAACAATGCCTAGATATTCTTAATCCGTTGACCAAAAATCGCTAAAATGTTATGCTAGGTAGCGTACTTTTGAGTACATTTTCGGGCCATTAGCTCAGCGGTTAGAGCAGAGGACTCATAATCCTTTGGTCCCCGGTTCAAATCCAGGATGGCCCACAATTTTCGTAACGAAGTGAGAAAATTGAATTTGATCACTTCCTTGAGGCCAAACGGTAGCGCAAGCGGACGTATGGTCCACCTACTTCAGGATTTTCAGTTTGATGCTGGAAATCCTTTTTTTATATCCAAAAATCTTCACAGATTCCATTAGTATCTGTCGTCTGGCTTTTCACTTGTTAAACTCAAAACTTCCGGAAGAATCACAGGTAAAACTACACGAAATCCTCTGGATTATGAATCAAAATAACCTTAGTCCCAACAATTACCATTTGTTTTACACAGCTAAAATTAATTTAATTCCTTCAGAAATATTTTTCATAGACAATATAGGTAAAATAGACACATGCTCAAGCAATCTTATTCTATCTATCACTGTAATTTGAGGGATAACAGCCACGGAATCTTTCGATAATTTTGATTCTTCTTTTGATAAAAGTACATTTCCGGGAAATTCAGCCAATCTTAAATTTGTTGTAAGAGGAATAACAATAGTTGTGTTCATGTCACTCTTATTAAAATCATCTGACTGGACAATTATTGCAGGCCGACGCCATCCAGGTTCACTACCTAAAGGATCTCCAAAGTCAACCCACCAAATATCACCACGAATCATTTTTTGTTAACTCCCTCACAGCACTTAACGAAGCTTTTTGCATTGTTTTGAATTCTGAAAATGCATCTGGATTCTTCTGAAGGAATTCATTGATCCTCGCGGTAACTGAAGTGTCTTTTTCTTTTGTAGAATAAACGGAAGCTAAATACTGTACATAATGAGTTAGTTCAATAACAGCGGCTTCAGGTAATGAATTAATTGTCTTTTCTAATATATCGTATGGCATTTTTCACCTCCAATTTTATCTCTTAAATATAATATAACACAATAATTGTGGTTTTTATAGTCAGATTTTATTCCCTCCTCACATCTGGCATATTTGGCACGAATCATGTTTAGTTTTCTAAAAGTGCCTTTCTACAATCAATTTCAATTTGTGGGAGAAGTATACTACTTACAGAGTTATATTTTTCTTATCTTGTATTATATTTAAGATAAATGAAAGAAGTGTTTTTTCATCTACATACTGCATTATCCCATTTAAATAATAATTTTTTTCTTTTTCCCAATCATGTATAAGTCTGTATTTATTCAATTTATTATCAAAAAAAAGACTCATAAAATCATATTTGCTTACAACTTGTTTTTCAGTTTTTGCTCCTATATATTTTGCCATAACTGAGAGTCCTTTAGGAAATTCTTTCACTTTATGAGTACAGCATAATGAAAAGCATTCCTGCAATTTCGCATATAACTCATTCTCTGATGTTGGCAATTTTAGTTCTAATACGGGATCCACATCAATGATGGCATTACCCAACGATTTACAAAAGGTCTGCGGTATTAAGTATAGAACTTCATTCTTTATAAAATACATGGAACTCATTTCATTTTTTTTCACTTTCTTACCATCCTAATCGATTATGTGAATTACAAGTTCAACACCTTGTTTTGCAGCACTTTTAACACATTCCTGAATGGCTTTCATTTGTTCTCTTGATGCTCCTCTTGGAATTGCCAGGTCTAATAATCTTTTGGTAGATTCGTCTGCATTAACTACCAAAGAACCTAGTCTTCCAGATGTAAAGTTTGCAAGTTTAGTTACATACCCATTTATAGTTCTCGTAATATTTGAAACGGATTGATATGTCTTACATCCTAGATCCATAGATTTTATGCTTGAAATTGATTTAGCGATACCATTGACAACTTTTCCAAATTTATCAATCGTTGGAAAATTGTTCATCATTCCACCTAATCTCTGTTCAGCTTCCCATCCTCTTGCAAACTTATCAAGCGAATAAATGCTAGTTCCTCCTGTAGCAGCCGATAGCCCCGCGCTAATACCTGAAGTTACTGTAGTAACGCTTGAAGTTGCAAGTCCTGTCACGGCAACAGAAGTTAACGCACCAGCTCCAAGTCCAATTGCCCCACCTATAAGAGCATCTTTTCCAACTTCTGTCCAATTTACAGATCCAGTTTCAGAATATGATTTGTAAGCACCATAAGCAGCTCCTACTAAAGCACCGACAGCAGCGGTTACTACTAAGAATGGAATTCTTCCATCCGGATCTGTATACTTGATCGGATTATTCGCACCATAGGCATACAAATTGCCATTGATGTGACTACCAAGCTAATTGCACAGTACAATTATAACATAAAGAATCTAAAAAATAATAGATTTAATTTTTAATTTTTAACTACTAAAAAATTTTTTCTGAAATTTTCATATAAAATTCTTTGGGAAATTGATTTGTTTTAATTCAAGTGATATAAATCTATTTAATCGTGTTATTCCTTCATTGATAAGTGAAGAAGACTTAAAATCTATGTCGATTTTATATCAACCAAAATATCAACCTGTTTCAAAAACGCTAATATTAACCGATATTTCAACCAATTATATACCCATAAATGGTGCTAAATTCCACAAAATGTGCTAGAATACCCTCAGCAGCTGGTAAATATTCACAGATAATATAAGGTTCCCGGTTCAAATCCAGTATGGCCCACAATTTTCGCAACGAAGTGAGAAAATTGAATTAAATCACTACCTATAGGACAAACGGCTCGAAGAGACGTATGGCCCACAATTTTCGCAACGAAGTGAGAAAATTGAATTAAATCACTTCTTTGAGGACAAACGGAAGCGCAAGCGGACGTATGACCCACAATTTTCGTAACGAAGAATCGACCTGTGTCTTTTCTGTTTTCAATTATTTAAGCCTTATGCAATTAAGGAAGTAATGGCAATGGATACTGATTTGTATCAGATTCGTCATTATCCTAATCTTTGCAAAAAAAAAAGAAAAAAAATAAATTGTAGTATATAATTGAAGAGATATGATATTAGAGTATTTTACAGTGCAGCCATATTCCCTTTTATTCTGTGGAATATTTTGTCTGATGATTTTTCTCACAACATTTCAATTAAGCTTCCAGTCAAAAAAATGTAAAAAAGCTCTTTGCCTTGTAGAAATCAGCTGTTCATTGTTTCTTGTAGCTGATTGTATTACCTATTTATATGATGGTGTTCCAGGTGTGACTGCAAGATTTATTGTGTATATTTCCAATTTTCTTGTATTCACTCTAGTAGAACTTCAACTTCTATTTTTTAATCTTTTTATAATCTATGTATTTATGGACACTGGACGATTTAGTTCAGTTCCTAAATCGCTTAAAATCTGTTTTTTACTTCCTGTTGCCGCTATTGCCTTAATTATTATTTCGCAGTTTACCGGATTATATTACAGTTTTGATGCAAATAATTTGTATCACAGAAATTCCATGTACTATATTTCTCTAGTATTCCCTGTAATGATGATGCTTATACAGATTGTATTTGTTGTCCGCTATAGGGAATTACTTACACGTCGAAAAATTCTTGCTATTACTATAACAATGCTCTTCCTGGTTGTGTCTGGTATTTTACAGTTCTTTATGACAGGAGTTGCGTTTAATGATTACGCTGCTTTCCTTGGCTGCCTGAATATGTTCCTTATGAGCATCCTTGATCAGAATGAAACATTGATTAAGTCGTCTCATACTGATGTTCAGTCAGGGCTTCCTAATGTTTATGGTTTCATTGATATTGTAGATAACATTATTAAGACATGTGATATTACAAAATACAATTCATATTATTTTGATATGATACGAATGGGACATCTTAACAGTATTTATGGTAAGACTATTGGTGATGAAATAATTGTAAAGTACGCACGATATATTAAATCAAAGATTGGTCGCGATGAATGTGTTGGTCGTTTAGGTGGAAATTATTTTGTTGCACTCATTCGTTGTGATCATACAGATGAATTCTTGAAGCTACTGTCTGATGTACCGGTTGTAATAAAAACATTAGATAATAAGATGGAAACAATCCATATATCAGCAAATGCCGGTATTACAGGCTTCAAGTCTAATAAAGTTAATCCTGGTGATTATATTTCTTATTCAGCTGAAGCGTTGTATTATGCAAAGAATGTTTACAAGAAAGCATATGTATTCTTTGATGAAAATTTGCAGAAGGAAATCGATGAAAGGAAAATGCTTGAAGAAGCACTTTCAAAAGCTATCGAGAACGAGGAATTTATTACTTTCTACCAGCCAAAGGTCAGCACAAATGCTAATCAATTAAGCGGAGCTGAGGCTTTAATAAGATGGAAACATAACGGCTCACTTGTTCCTCCAGATAAATTTATTCCTATTCTTGAGAAAAATGAAAAAATATGTCTTGTTGATTTCTGGGTTCTTAACCAGGTGTGTCAGGACTTAAAACGATGGCTTGACGATGGTTTTACACCAATGCCAGTTTCAGTGAATTTTTCTAGACGTCATTTAGGTAATCCAAATTTAGCAGATGAGATAGTTTCAACGATTGAACGCAATGATATTCCAAAATCATTGATAGAAATTGAAATAACAGAAACTATCGATGAGTATTCAATTGATGTTTTAAAAAATTTTGTAGAAAAACTGCAGTCCAAAGGTATTCGTGCTGCTATTGATGATTTCGGTTCTGGAAGTTCTTCACTTAATTTAATACATCAGATTAAATTTGACGTTTTAAAAATAGATAGAGAGCTTGTTGATATTGAAAATGAAATTGGAAGAACTCTTTTAACAAGAACTGTTGAACTTGCTCAGCTTCTTGGAATGGAAGTTATAGCAGAAGGTGTTGAAACTCAAAAACAGGTTGATTTTCTTAAGTCTGTTAACTGTCCTCATATTCAGGGATTCTTCTTTGATAAACCGCTTGAAAAAAAAGAATTTGAAAATCGGCTTATTAAAAAATCTTATTAGATATTATAGAATATATTATAGAATGGAGGAATGTTATGATAATTGCAGCTACTTATGATTCATTATCAAATTCAATTTTCCAGCATTTTGGAAAAACTCAAAGTTTTAAGATTTACCAGATTGAAGATGGTAAAATTGTATCTTCAAAGGTAATCGGCAATGGTGGATTCGGACATCATGATCTTGCTACATATTTAAGAGATCTTAATGTAGAAATTTTAATTTTAGGAAATCGCGGTCAGGGTGCTATAGATGCTCTGAATAATGCAGGTATCAGACAGCTTGCAGGTATTACAGGTAATCCAGATGCAGCCGTTGAAGCATTTCTCGCAGGAACCTTAAAGGATAATCCAGATGCAAAATGCAACCATCACGGTGAGCATCATCAGCATTAATTAAAAGTGGAATTACTTGTGGTGCTGTTCTCGGTGCTTTAATGACACTCTGGCATGATAGATTGTAAGGAAAAATAATGAAAAAATACATTTTATTTTTGACGGCAGTTTTTCTTTCTGTAAACATTTTTGCATATGACCGTGATTACTCTGCAATTCAAAAGCAGCAAGAAAAAGAAGAGGGAAAAAAATTCCTCTTTCGGGATGTATTCGGAAATGAGTTTAAAACTGTAATTAATCCAAAAGTTCCTGAACCAGAAGTCAAAAAGGAACAGTTTAAGCTTAACGGAACAAAAATGACTTTTGTGCCAGAGAGTTCTACTGCTGGCTCTCCCTGTTACATGATCCGTCTCGGCGTCGACATTTCCCGCCACGATGGAGAAGTCGATTGGAAAAAGCTAAAGAAGGATGGAATCGAATTTGTAATTCTGCGATGTGGATATAGAGGTTATCAAAGCGGAAAATTAAAGGCCGATGAAAATTTTCAGGCAAATATAAAAGGTGCTCTTGAAGCAGGGCTTGATGTTGGTGTTTACATTTTTTCACAGGCAGCATCCGAAAAAGAAGCATTAGAAGAAGCCGCTTTATGCCTTGAACAGATAAGAGGTCATAAAATAACATTGCCTGTTTTTTATGACCCAGAAATTATTCGTGATGATCCTGCCCGTTCTGACAATATTAGTGGTGAACAGTTTACTAAAAATGCAGTTGCATTCTGTGAAGCAATAAAGAAAGCAGGTTTTGTTCCAGGTGTGTACAGCAATATGCTTTGGGAAGCATATGAGTTTGATATGTCAATAATTAAGGATTATGTAATCTGGTATGCTGATTATGAACCGCAGCCTCAAACTCCATATAACTATGAGTTCTGGCAATACGCAGAAAAAGACGGCGATATTAAAGCACCTTACGATATGGACATACAGGTTATTAAATATTATACATCAAAAGATTCTGAATAATTTTTGCAAAAAATAATGCATTTTTAAAACAAAAAAGGCTTCGAAGCCTTTTTTGTTTTAAATCTAATCGGATTTATTCAAAACGGAATTATCTTTCCATTCCGTCCATTGTAATGATCGCACCGTTTGCATCAAACTTAAGTTCACGGAACTTAACGTTTCTCTTCTGGTTTACACCATTAGAAAGTTCACAGTCGTGGTAGAACAAATACCATTTTCCATTGTATTCAAGGATAGAGTGGTGTGTTGTCCAACCAAGTACTGGTGTCAAAATCTTTCCACCGAATGTATAAGGTCCGTAAACATTCTTTGATGTTGACCAGTTCAAGAAGTGTGTATCACCTGTTGAATATGTAAAGTAATATGTATCGCCTTTCTTGAAAAGCCATGGGTCTTCAAAGTAGCGGCGGTCGTGATCTTTTCCTGTTAAAGGTTTTCCGTTTTCATCTACGATTACGAGATCTTTTGGTTCTTCAGCAAGTGTCTTCATATCAGGATTCATTTTTGCGATTTTTGGACACATTGCAGGTTCATCACCTTCTGGTTCTTTGTTAGCTTCGTTGTAAACATTGTTTCGGTATTTATCAAGCTGTCCGCCCCAGATTCCACCAAATGTAAGATAGTAATTCTTATCTGTGTCAGGGAAGATACATGGGTCGATTGAGAATGTTCCCTTGATATAATCTGGTTCTGCTTTGAATGGTCCTTTTGGAGAGTCGCCTACAGCAACCCCAACACGGAAGAAGCCTTCTTTGTCGCGGGCCGGGAAGAAGAAATAGTATTTTCCGTCTTTTTCTGCACAGTCTGGAGCCCAAACCTGTTTAGATGCCCAAGGAATGTCCTTGATGTCGAGAACCATACCACAATCCCGTGGCATTGTGTTTTCATCATCCATTTCATAAACATGATAGTCAGTCATGTCATACTGGTCACCGTTGTCATTGTTTTCAACATCGATGTCGCGGTCGTGAGATGGGTAAATGTAGATTTTTCCATTGAATACATGAGCAGAAGGGTCAGCTGTGTATAAATCGGTTACCAAAGGTTTTTTTTCAATTGATGACATAAAAACTCCAGTCTGCATTAAAATGCAGGTAATAAGTGTAAGTGAAGGAATTTAAAAATTCCCTTATAAAATGAATATAACACTAAAAATTACTTCTGTCTATGTGCTCGAGCACGGAAATTTACAGAATTTATTTTTACTTTACATTGAACTATGGGAAAAACGGTTGCGGCTCTGGTTGAAGAAAGTAAAGAAGCTGCATCATGAAAACGAAACTGGTTCAGCTAAATAGATTACCAGCTTTTGACTTTGAAACTTCTTTCTTCAGTATCAACAGAAAGAGGAGTTTTTTCTATTCTGTCTATCTCAATATAGACACCATTGTGAAGCTGGTTGATAAGGCGCTCTATACTTGTTTCAGTTCCCTGAGCCTCCATTAAAACTGATCCATCCCAGTCATTCATTACCCAGCCTGTAATACCGAGACTGTAAGCAATTGAGTTTGCGGTATATCTGAATCCAACTCCCTGTACACGACCAAAGAATCGGAGCTGGTATCTTACTTTTTTTGTCTTTGCCATTATTCGTCTTTTGCCCAGCCCATTGCGTATTTAACTGCTTTGTGCCAGCCTTTAATTCTTTTTTCGCGGTTTTCTTTTGTTATGGAATTTTTGAAGACCTTTTCAACTTTCCAGTTCTTTTTGATTTCATCCTGGTTCTTCCAATAGCCTACGGCAAGACCAGCAAGGTAAACTGCTCCCATGGCAGTTGTTTCAATACAGGTTGGTTTTAGAAGTTCCTTATCCAGCAAATCTGACTGAACCTGCATTAAAAAATCAGAACGGCTTGCGCCGCCATCGATTTTAAGAGACTTGATTTTTGAACCAAGATCTTTTTCCATCTGCATTGCAAGATCGTAAGTTGAGTAGGCGATTGATTCTAAAGTTGCACGAATAAAATGATATTTATTTACACCTCGTGTAAGGCCAACAACTGTTCCTCGTGCGTACTGATCCCAGTACGGCGCTGCAAGTCCCGTAAATGCAGGAATTACGTAACAGCCGTTTGTATCAGGTACGCGGCTTGCCATGTAGTCTGCTTCCGGGGCTGAGTCGATTATGTGCATTTCGTCCCGAAGCCATTGAATTGAAGCGCCTGCAACGTAAACGCTTCCTTCAAGGGCGTAGTTTACCTTGCCGCCCATGCCCCATGCGATTGTTGTTAAAAGACCGTTGTTTGAAAAGACAGGTTTAGTGCCTGTGTTCATCAGCATAAAGCAGCCTGTACCGTAAGTGTTTTTAGCTTCACCTTTGTTAAAGCATGTCTGTCCGAAAAGAGCACTCTGCTGGTCACCGGCGGCACCTGCGATTTTTATCGGATGTCCGAAAAAGTCCGGATCAGTTTCGCCGTAGACGCAGCTGGATGGCATTGGTGTAGGAAGCATGCATTTGGGAATGTTCAGTTCCTCAAGAATATCTTTATCCCATTCCAAAGTATTGATGTTGAACATCATTGTGCGGGATGCATTGGAGTAATCTGTAATGTGAACTTTCCCCTTTGTAAGCTTCCAGATGAGCCATGTTTCAACTGTTCCAAAAAGCAGTTCACCTTTTTTAGCTTTTGCTCTGGCACCTTTTACGTTATCTAAGATCCATTTGAGTTTTGTTGCAGAGAAGTAGGCATCAATAATCAAACCTGTTTTTTCTCTAAAGGAATTTTCAAGGCCTTTATCTTTTAAAGTATCGCAGTATTCAGAAGTGCGGCGGCATTGCCATACGATAGCGTTGTAAACAGGCTCTCCAGTTGCTTTGTCCCAGACAATGGTTGTCTCACGCTGGTCGGTGATTCCGATGGCGGCAATATCCTTTGCACTGACTCCGATTTTCTGCATGGCTTCTGCTGCAACGCCGTATTGAGTGGCCCAGATTTCGTTTGCATCATGCTCAACCCATCCGGCTTTAGGATAAATCTGTTTGAACTCACGCTGAGCTACAGAACAGATGTTTCCTTTTTTATCAAAAATAATACAGCGGTTGGATGTTGTTCCCGCATCAAAAGCCATTATATATTTCATGGAAATCTCCTGAGTAATCCGAATATAAAAACATTATAACCTACAATTATGAGGAGAGCAAAAAAAATCCCCGAATTGCTCCGGGGACTAAAAAATTAACAGAAAGAATTAGTGCGCGTGACGGATCTTTTCAATTTCGTCATGCTGCTTTTCCATAAAATCCATTACAGCATCAACAGTCTTCTGCTTTGGATCTGGTTCATCAGCAGGAAGCTTTGCAAGAACGTCATCACGGAATTTTTTACATTCAAAAACTGGACTTGCTGTAAGGATAACTTCATCTTTACAAACAAGGTCTCTCATCATGTTTTCTGTATCTGCAGGATTGATTCTCAGACAATTACCGTTATTCGAAACAAGAATCATAACATCAAAAAGTCTCAGGTAACTGTCAATTTCTCTTAAACCGCGTTTTGTTTCAGGATGTCCAGGACGGTAGCGGGTTCCTGCTGGGAATACGAGAATTACTTCACCGCGTTTTTTACATGCATCCATTGCACGCATAGCAGCAAAGTTGATTTTCTTTGCCTTAATTTCTTCAGCTTTCTTTTCTTCTTCTGAAAGCTGTGAACCTTCAACCTTAGAGAGGCTGCGGCTAGGGTAGATAACAACGCGGGTAAATCCTTCTGTCCATGCGCGGACGATAGGATGTTCTTCGTTAAGCTTCATTCCGGCAATAGCAACGATTCTTGAAGAAAGATCTTTTGCCCATTCAGAGCCTTCATTGTTAAGCATGCAGAGAATTGCAGGCAGGTCCAGATTTGTGTAGTGCTCCATAAGAATAAGTCCGCGTTTTCCTGCTTTTACGGCATCATAGAAAGCCTTAAAGTTTTCTTTACCTTCAAGTCTGGAGCCTTCACAAAGGTTTTCATTGATTACGTCAAAAAGAATCTGACGAGGAACTGGATTAGCTTCCTGGTAAACATTTGTTTCATCAATTACGGCTGGTGCCTTAGAATTTTCCAAAAGCTTTTCAAAGTAATGCTTGTATTTAATGATCAACTCTACTTGTTCTTCGTTTGCCATTGTTGTCTCCAATAGATATGTATTAGTTTTATTGTAAGTCTTGTTTGAGTTTTGTTCAATTAATAAAGGCAAGAATTGTACAAAATTTCTATAAAAATAATATTAAAGAAATTAAGTATTTGTAAAGTGTTGAATAAGTCACAGAAAACTTGTATTATTAGAATAAGTAGATTTACACATTATAAAAATCATATATAAAGGAATATTCAATGAAAATCACTGGTGCACAGATTGTTATCGAATGTCTTGTTGAACAGGGCGTAAAAACTGTTTTTGGTTATCCAGGAGGGGCAATCCTCAATATTTACGATGAACTTTACAAGCATCAAGATCGTATTACTCACGTTTTGACAGCTCACGAACAGGCTGCATGTCATGCTGCTGACGGTTATTCCCGCTCAACAGGAAAGGTCGGTGTTTGTATGGCAACATCTGGTCCAGGTGCGACAAACCTTGTAACAGGTATTGCGACAGCTTACATGGATTCAATTCCACTTGTAGCAATTACTTGTAACGTTCCAAAAATTCTTCTCGGTAAAGATTCATTCCAGGAAATTGATATTACAGGCGTAACAATGCCTATTACAAAGCACAACTTTATGGTAATGGATGTTAAAGATCTTGCTCAGACAATACGTGATGCTTTCGTAATCGCAAAATCTGGCCGTCCAGGTCCTGTATTGATTGATATTCCAAAAGATGTAACTGCTGCTCAGTATGAATTTGAACCACTTGCAAATCCTGATACTGCAGTAAGTGAAGAAGCTCTCAAAAGAGCAAATCTCCGCCGTGCAATTACAGTTCCAGAAGTGCTTGATGACCAGATTAAAAAAGCAGCAGAGCTTATCAATACTTGTGAACGTCCTATTATCTATGCCGGTGGCGGTGTAAAGATTTCTAAAGCAGAAAGCGAGCTTTTTGATTTTGCAACAAAGGCTGATATTCCTGTTTCAGAAAGCCTTATGGCCCGCGACTGTTTCCCTGCAACAAATCCTCTTTGTACATGGATGGTTGGTATGCACGGAACTTACGCTTCAAATCTTGGAATCACACATTCTGACCTTGTAATCGCAATCGGTGCACGTTTTTCTGACCGCGTTCTTGGCGATCCAAAAACATTCGCAAAAGATGCAAAGATACTTCACATTGATATTGACCCTGCAGAAATTAATAAAATGATTCAGACAGACGAATGGGTAATCGGAGATGTAAAAGAAGTTCTTTTAAAGCTCCTTCCATTAGTTAAAGAAAGGAAACATACAGAATGGGTTAACCAGATTCAGGAATGGAAAAAAATCGTTCCTGAGTGCTATCACAAAAAGCCGGTTGATTCTATTAATCCAAAATTCATCTGTGAATGTATTAACGAAGTTGCAGGTCCTGACACATTCATTACAACTGAAGTTGGTCAGCACCAGATGTGGACAGCTCAGTTCTATCCATTTACAAAGCCTCGCACTTTTAACACATCAGGCGGACTTGGAACAATGGGCTACGGAACAGGTGCTGCAATGGGTATCCAGTTTGGAAATCCTAAAGGCCGCGTAGTTCACATTGCCGGTGACGGATCTTTCCGTATGAACTGTAACGAACTTGCAACAATTTCTCACTACGGACTTCCAATCGTAATCGTAGTTGTAAACAACAACGCTTTAGGAAACGTTCGCATGTGGCAGAAGATTTTCTACGAAAACCGTTTTAGCCAGACAACACTGGACTTTGGACCAGACTGGTGCAAGCTTGCTGATGCTTACGGAATTGATTCTTTCCGTGCAAAGAATGCAGAAGAGTTCAAAGATGTATTTACAAAAGCATTCAATTTGAACAAGCCTGTAATCATCGATGCAATCGTTGACAATGACGAAATGGTATTGCCAATGGTTCCAGGTGGAAAACCAATCGATCAGCCAATCATGAGCTGGGGCGATTAATCTGGTAGTAAGTACTAATTTAACTGTTCCCTAAAACGAATAAGACAGTTCAATAATAATGGGCTGTCTTTTTTCATTTTAAAGAAGATGTAATTTCTCTTGAAGAAGTAACAATGTAGTTGTACAATGAAAGTCAGTTTAATCAAAACGGGAAGGGATTCAAATTGCGCATTGGCGTTCTTATTAATGCAGTTTACTCAGATTACGGTGCCTCTATTATTGAAGGAATTTCCCGTTATTGCAGAGAAAATAATTGTTCTTTAATCGTATTCCCAATGATACGCGAAACTCAGGGCGGACGTTATAACTTTCAGTATGACGCAATGCTTAAACTTATTAATCCTAATAATATTGATGTTATTATTATCTGCTCTGCAACTTTTGTAAATTATCAGAGCTCAAAACAGTTAATAAAAGAAATACAGTCATTGCCACCGATTCCAAAAGTGTCGGTTGGAATGAAGCTTGAAGGAATTCCATCGCTTATTGTTGATTCTACAGAGGCTGTATCATCACTTGTTGAGCACGTTATTGAAAAACACAACCGTAGAGATTTTTTGCTGATGAATGCTGGCCCAAACAGTATGGAGTCAGAGGAACGTTCTAAAGTTTTTGTTGCTACATTAAAAAAGCATAAAATTCGTTTTTCTTCTGATAGAATATTGTGCGGACATTTTAATTTCGAAGATTCATACAACGCTCTTGATAAATATTTAAAGAATAAAAAGAAACGAAACTTCAATGCAATTTTCTGCTGTAATGACGATATGGCTTTAGCTTGTATTGGATGTCTTGAAGATAATGGAATTCACGTTCCTGAAGATGTAAGTATTATTGGATACGATAATGTATTTGCATCCCGTGCTCAGGATTTTGGAATTTCCACAGTGGATCAGTATATTGAAGATCAGGGATTTAAGGCAGCAAAGCTGGCAGATAATTTATTCCATAATAGCAGTCTCAAAAAAGAAATTGTTAAGGTTGATGCTGTGCCGATTTTCAGAAACAGCTGTGGTTGTAAAAAAGCAAAGGCTTCAAATAAAGGTTCCGTCTTTGATGCTAATAAAAAGCTTTTAAGGCACAATATACATTTCAGAAGTTCCATTCAGGTTTATATGCTGCATTATTTCTTGAGTGAATCTCAGACACCTGTTCCTCTTGAAAAATTATATAATCGTCTCTCGTACTGTTTTGCATTGTTTGATATTGCAAGTACAATTCTGATTCTTTACGATAAACCGGTTTACTTAAAAGAAAATGCATCTTTCGTTGTTCCGGAAAAAGCAGTTGTAAAGATGACTTATACTGCAAAGGACGGCGTCTCAACTCCTGAATATAAATTCAACCCCAGCGATGATATGCTTCCTGAAATTTGTGTAAATCTGCTGGATGACGGACATTTTATTTTCCCTATATTTGCAGAGAATAATCAGTATGGATATTTTTTGATGAAAATCGGTAAATATGAAAAGATTTTCTATCAAACCGTTTTTGAGCTTGTTGCAAAAGAAATCGTTGCTGCATTAAAAATCAGTCAGGCTGAAAAAGAAAGAGCAAAGCTTAAGACTAAGAATATTTCTCTTGAAGAATATTCAGAAAAGCTTCAGACCTTGAGCCGTACAGATGAAATGACTCAAATATTGAACCGCCGAGGTTTTATTGAAGATGCTCAGTCACTGATTACAAGATTCGTTCAGGTCGGAAAGTCTGGTCTTGTAATTTTTGGTGATATGGACGGACTTAAGTCTATCAACGATACATTTGGCCACGAAGCAGGTGACCGGGCAATTAAGGCTGAAGCTGCAATTTTAACAGAAATTTTTAGAACTACAGATATTGTGGGTCGCCTTGGTGGTGATGAATTTGCAATTGTAGCACCAGAAATGACTAAAAAAGATTTTACATTTATTAAACGCCGGCTTGCTGCAAAATGTGATGAATACAATGCTAAAGAGATAGAACCATTTGTGCTTTCTATGAGTATAGGATGTGCAGAGTTCTCTTCACGTCAGTCAAATCTTGATGATCTTTTGAATTCTGCAGATGAAAAACTGTATGCTGAAAAAAGATCTAAAAAAGAGAAAAAAACAGCAATTTTAAAGGCAAAAAAAGTAAAAAAATAGTTTTCTTCTATTAAATACGAAACTGTACTGATTGCGAAATCTTCTGCGAAATTCTATAATAACGTAAAAATTTACTCTCTCTCGTAAGAAGGTTTAATATGGTTGCACAGATCACTGCAGTTGTAATTTTCCTTGTAATGTTCATCCTGATTATTACTGAAAAATTTCCAAAACATTTTACAACTTTGGTTTGCGGCGCGCTCACACTTATTCTTGTGTTTGGCGTTGGAATGAATATTGATAATCACTTTTTTGGCAAAGATTATAATGGTCTTGAGTCCATCCTTGAAACATTAAATGTGAAAAACATTTTTACAGCAGGCTTCTGGTATACTGCGGCAGGTGAAAATGAGTCAAAAGGAATTGACTGGGCAACAATCATATTTCTTATTGGTATGATGATTATGGTAGAAGGAATGGCTCGAGTAGGTTTCTTCCGCTGGCTTTGTCTTCGTCTTGCAAAACTTGTTAAATATAAAGTAATTCCTATTTTTATCGTTTTTATGACAATGAGTGCTGTGCTTTCAATGTTCATTGATTCGATTACTGTAATTCTGTTTCTTTCTGCTGTTACTGTGGAACTTGCGGGGCTTCTCAAATTTAATCCGGTACCAATGATTCTTGCAGAAATCTTCTGTGCTAATCTTGGCGGTTCTTCAACAATGTGTGGTGATCCACCAAATATTATTATCGGATCAAAACTGGGATATTCATTCGGTGATTTTTTGACAAACACTGGTGCCATTGCAGGTATCGGTCTTGTGTTGATGATTGGTTACTTCTATCTTGTCTGCAGAAAGCAGCTTGCTTCAAAGACAGAAGTAGATGTTTCGAAATTCCCCGATCCAAAGGATGCGATTACAGATATCAAGGGGTTTATTGTTTCAACTGTGATTTTTGCTCTTGCTGTTGTACTTTTGATTACTCACGGAAAGACTCATTTAAGCGTTGCAACAATCGGTCTTGGAATTGCAATCATTACTATTTTTGCAAATATTAAATATCTTGGAATCATTTTCAAGAAAGTGGATTTTCCTACTGTACTTTTCTTTATGGGATTGTTCATTGTTGTAGGTGGACTTGAACAGACTCATATTCTGGAATTGATTGCAACATTCATTAAGAACGTATCTGCAGGAAATGCCTACGTTATGATTGCTATTATTATCTGGGTTTCTGCATTTGCATCAGCCTTTATTGATAATATTCCTTTTGCTGCAACAATGGTTCCTGTAATCACAGCTCTTGCCGGTTCAACAGGTGTTGATATTGGAACAATGGCATGGGCACTTTCTATGGGTACTGATATTGGTGGTTCTGCAACTCCAATTGGTGCTTCTGCAAACGTTGTCGGTATGGCTGTTGCGCAGAAGTCAGGTCATCCTGTTGGTTGGGGTAAATATTGTAAAATTTCTGCGCCTGCAACATTGATAGTGCTTGTTCTTAGTACTGTAATTATTTTTGTGCGATATCTCTAAAAACGTGGTATCATGATAATACCTGGAGCATAAGATGAAAAAACAACTGGTTATTTCTATTGGCCGTGAATTTGGAAGCGGCGGTTATCGTATCGGAAAAAAACTTGCAGAGAAGCTGGGCTTTGAATTTTTTGACAGAAATCTTCTTGATGAATTAGCATGTCAGATGGGCGTAGATACAAACGATCTTTCTAAATATGACGAAAAACCAAGAAACAGATTGTTCAGTAGAACAGTTCGTGGAATGTCTAATTCCCCTGAGCAGAATATTGCAGAAATGCAGTTTGCACTGCTTAAATCAAAAGCAGCAGATGGAGACAGCTTTGTAGTTGTTGGTCGTTGTGCAGATGAAATTTTTAATGGAATCTGTGATGTTGCAACTATCTTCATTACTGCAAGCGAGGAAGATAAAATAAAAGAAATTGTAGAACAGTTTGGTGTATCAGAAGCTGAAGCGAAAAAGAAAATGGTGCGTCATGATAAAAAACGCCGCGCATATCACGATTACTTCTGTAAAAGGCCATGGGGTGAAGTTAAATCTTATGACCTCTGCCTTAATGCGTCTGTTTTAGGCGTTGATGGTACGGCAGATTTGCTTTACGAGTATGTGCAGCAGCTGTTGAACAAATAAATAACTTTAGAAAATGCATTCTGTTAACTCAGGATGCATTTTTTTATAATTGTATACCCTTTGATTTTTTACTATAATATTCCCCATGAAACACGGAACCTTAACTACCGATAATCACGCAGCACTCTGGCATGGCCGTTTCAAAGAAGGTCCAGATGCAGCAGCAGTTGAATTTGAAACATCAATTTATGTTGACGAAAGAATGGCAGAAGACGATATCAAAGGGAGTCTTGCTCATGCCAAAATGTTGGGCGCTCAGGGAATTATCTCAAAAGCAGAATGCGATAAAATTATAAAAGGTCTTAACTCAATCCTTAAAGATCTCCAGTCAGGAAAACTTGCAATCGATTACAGTGCCGAAGATATTCACTCGTTTATCGAAGCAACATTGACTGACAGAATCGGTGAACCTGGAAAGAAAATTCATACAGGAAGAAGCCGCAATGATCAGATCGCTTTAGATGAGCGTCTTTATCTTAAACGTGTAATTCCTGAGCTTCAGGCAAAAATCGTAAAGCTTATTGATGTTCTTTCTGATATTGCTTCAAAGCATACAAAAACTTTAATGCCTGGTTTTACCCACATGCAGCATGCACAACCTGTTACTCTTGCCCAGCATATGTGTGCATGGGCCTGGAGTCTTGTACGTGACTGTGAACGCTTAAGTGATGCCATCAAGAGAATCGACTACAGTCCATTAGGTTCAGGAGCTCTTGCAGGAAGTGGACTTCCTCTTAACCGCGAAATGGTTGCAAAGGAACTTGGATTTAAAGGCGTAACTCAAAATTCGTTGGACAGCGTTTCTGACCGCGACTACTGTATCGAATTTACTTCATGTTTCAGCATGCTTCAGATGCATCTTTCGCGCTTTTCAGAAGAAATCGTTCTGTGGGCAACTACAGAATTTGGTTTTGTTGATTTAAGCGAAAAATGGTCCACAGGAAGTTCCATCATGCCACAGAAAAAAAATCCTGACTTTGCAGAATTAATCCGTGGACGCACAGGAAAAGTTTACGGACAGCTTACTTCACTTCTTACAATGATGAAGGGACTTCCACTTTCTTATGACCGTGATATGCAGGAAGATAAAGAACCTTTGTTCAATGCATTTGATACAGTTTCATCTTGTCTTACAGTTTTTACTTATATGCTCGAAAGTGCAAAGTGGAATACAAAGGTAATGGAAGAAGGCTGCGAAGGCGGTTATCTTAATGCAACAGATGTTGCTGATTATCTTGTTCGTAAAGGAATGCCTTTTAGAACGGCTCATGGTGTTTCTGCAAAGGCTGTTCGTATTGCAATTGATAATGGTGTTAAACTTGAAGACTTGTGTATGGAAGAATTTAAAATGTGTTCTGAATTGATTGATGAAGACATTTATGACTTTATTACACCAAGAGCCTGTGTAGAAGTACGAAAAACAACTGGTGGTCCAAGTTCAGAAAAAGTTAAACAGCAGATAACACAGTTGAAGAAGTTTGTAAAAAACTGTGCTCCTAAGAGTACAGAAAAAAAATAATATGAGGAAAAAAAATGAAAAAAGCATTAACAGTATTAGCTGTTCTGGTTGCATCAGCATGTTTGTTCCTTTCTTGTGGAAACAAAACAAAGGCAGACAATTCATTGGAAGATCTTAAAGCACGGGGAGTATTCGTAATTGGTCTTGATGATGCATTCCCACCAATGGGTTACAGAGATTCTAATAACGAAATCGTTGGTTATGACATTGACCTTGCAAAAGAAGTTGCAAGACGTCTTGGAGTTGAATTCAAAGCTCAGCCAATTAACTGGGATTCAAAAGAACTTGAATTGAAGACAGGAAATATTGACTGTATCTGGAATGGTTTCACAATTACAGAAGAAAGAAAATCAGCTTTGAACATGACAAAGCCTTATCTTAACAATGCACAGGTTGTTGTTGTTCGCAATGATTCAAAATTCAACACACTTGCAGATATGAAAGGTGCTTCAATTGGTCTTCAGCAGGGAAGTTCAGCAGAAGAAGCTGTAAACTCGAATAAAGAATTTAAAGATTCCCTTGCAAAGATTCTTCCATTTGAGCAGAACTTGATGGCTTTACAGGATCTTAACATTAATGGTGTTGATGGCGTTGTAATGGACATCGTAGTTGCTGAATATACAATCAAGAATTCAGGATTCCCATTTCACACACTTAAAGAAGCTTTGGTTCCAGAAGAATACGGAATCGGCTTTAGAAAAGGTGATGACAAACTTACTGCTGAAGTAGAAAAAATTCTTGAAGAAATGGCTGCAGATGGAACTGTTGCAAAAATTTCTGAAAAGTGGTTCGGTACTGATATTTCAGTAATCGGAAAATAATTAAGAGGATTATATGAACGGAAGTGAAAAAATTATAAAAATGCTGATGGCCTTACTGCAAGGTTCAGTAACGACTCTGGAAGTATTTTTTTTAACATTACTTTTTTCACTTCCGCTGGCAGCAGTTATCTGTGCCGGTCGCATGTCAAAAAATAAGGTACTTAGTTCTTTCATAAAGTTTGTGCTTATGATTGTTCGAGGTACTCCATTAATGCTGCAGATTATCTGTGTTTACTTTATTCCTGCAACATTGTTTTCTATAAAGTTCAATCGTTTTGTTGCAGCAATTGTTGCTCTTTCAATTAACTATGCCTGCTATTTTGCAGAAATCTATCGTGCAGGTTTTGAATCAATTCCACATGGGCAGTATGAAGCCTGTAAGGTTCTGGGATATACAAACGTTCAGACATTTTTTCACATTATTTGTCCTCAGGTCATCAAGCGTATTGTTCCTCCAATGGGAAACGAAGTAATGACTCTTGTAAAGGACACTGCTCTTGTAAAAGTTATTTCAGTTATTGAACTTCTTTCATTAGCAGAAAAACATTCCAATGCCCTTGTTTCTATTGTGCCACTTTTTATTGCTGGCCTTTTCTATCTTGTAATGAATGGCATTGTTTCATTTGGCTTTAATAAACTTGAAAGAAAATTATCATATTATAAATAAACTGAACGTATGGTTCAGCATATTCTGCGGAGGAAACTATGGCAGTTACTAAAGTTTTATCTGTTGGTGGATCAATTGTAGTTCCAGAAACACCAGATACTGATTTTTTGAAAAAATTTGTAGCAATGACAAGTGAATGGCTTTCAAAAGATTCAAGCCGTCGTCTTATTCTTGTTGTTGGTGGCGGTGGACCAGCTCGTATTTATCAGGGTGCTTACAGAGAAATCGCTTCAGCTGCAGACAACTCTGAAGCTGACTGGATTGGTATTATGGCAACACGTCTTAATGCTCAGCTATTGAAGGCTTCCTTTGGAGCTCTTTGTCCAAATCCTGTAGTTTACAATCCAACTGAAGATGTTGAATTTAAAGGACAGGTTCTTGTTGCTGCAGGATGGAAACCAGGATTTTCAACAGATACTGATGCAGTTTATCTTGCTGAAAAATTCAATGCAGATACAGTTGTAAATCTTTCCAACATCGAAAAAGTTTACACAGACGATCCACGTAAGAATCCAGATGCAACTCCAATTGACAATATTACATGGACTGATTTTAGAAAGATGGTAGGAGATGAATGGGTTCCTGGAAAGAACTGTCCGTTTGATCCAATCGCATCAAAGAAAGCTCAAGAATTGAAGCTTAAAGTAATTTGTGCAGGCGGAAAAAATATTCCTAATATTCAGAGCATTCTTAATGATTCTGATTATATCGGAACAACAATTTGTTAAAAGCTTTCAAGCTCAGACAGAAGTTTTTCAAGTTTATCTGAATAGCCTCTGTCTGCGGCCCATGTTCCTGTTAAACCTTCAATGTCCGGAGCTTTACCGCGAGGGCGAACATATTTGTATCGAGGATCAATAAGCTCATTGTTCAGAATAACATCTTCTGTTGTACCATATGCGTGAAGGTGCTGGACGTGAGCGCGAACGCCTTCATGCATCGTTTTAAATCTTAAGCCTGGCTGTTCGGTGTTAATCGCTCCAAGGCCGCAGAAATTATTCCATTCTTTTTTAACGAGATTTCCATATCTTAAAAAATTAGTTTCATGACACATCTGAACAAATGCAATGTCAGAGTTAATTCCTTCTGCTGCACATTCTTCAATGTAGATTTTTGCAATTTTCTTTGCTTTTAATCTGTTCTGGTTTGGGCAATGTGAGAGAAAGAAATGATATAGACTGTCTGCATTTTTTACTCCCGGGTCAGCAATTGTTCTTGAAACTGGAACGGGCTCAAATTGTTCCTGTGTAATATCTAAAGATTTACAGGCTGAAAGAGTGGAAATAATAAATGAAAATATGATGAATAAAAAAGCACCATAATTAAATTTTATTTCGAAATTTTTTTTGTTCATAGTAACCATATAATCATTATCGGCAGAAAACTTTCTTAACTGTATTGAACAAAATATTATTTACTATATAATTTATAAGTATGACAATTGCATTATTCACTGATAGTTATTTACCAACAAAATCCGGAGTAGTTACTGTTGTAGTTCAGCTCCGCGAACAGTTAATGAAGTTAGGACATAAAGTTGTTCTTGTTACGGTTGAGGGTAGTGAACCTTCTGAAAAAGATCCTACAATTTATCGTGCACGATCCAGAGCATTAGGACGAGGAACAGATCAGTTTGTTGCTGTTCCTAATTATCATCCTATAACAAAATTTATTAGAGCTAATAATGTTGATTTGATTCACTGCCATACAGAGTTTGGAATTGGTAAAGCTGGTGTTCATTGTGCAAAGAAATTAAATATTCCATGTATTTGTACAACTCATACAATGTGGACTGATTTCTATAAATTTTATCTTCCTTTGGGTGAACATATTTCACCAAGAATCATCCAGAAGCTTCTTAATAATTTTTATGGAAAATTTGACTCTCTTATTGGCGTTTCAACTAAGGCAAGAAATTATTTTAAACAGCCATTCATGTTGCCTGATCAGCCTTCTGTAATTGTGCCTAATGCAATTGATGAGTCGAAATTCCTTCAGGGGCATTTAACAGTTGAAGAACGACGAGAGTTTAGGAAGAAATATGGAATCAATGATGATGATATAATGTTCCTTTTTCTTGGAAGAATTGCAGAAGAAAAACGTGTTTTTGAATTGCTTTCAATTGTGCAGAAACTTGTTGAGAAAAACAGCAAGTGTAAAGTCATGTTTGTAGGAAATGGTCCTGCTTATGGAGATATGCTTACGCTTGCTGAAAAAGAAATCTTTGAAGGTAAAATTATTTTTACAGGTTTTATCGAATGGGCTCTTGTTCATAATTTTTATGAAAGTGCTGATGTGTTTATTACAGCATCACTTTCAGAAATGCATTCAATGACAATTCTTGAAGCTGAGCTTTCGAAGCTTCCTATTATTGTTCGTCGGGATGACAGTTACCTTGATTCTGTTTTTGACGGAAAAAATGGTTATGTATGTGATACAGATGATCAAATGTGTGATCGTATGCTTGAACTTGCAAATGATGACGAAAAGAGAAAAAAGTTCGGTGAACGCAGTCTAGAAATTACAAAAAACTTTTCTATCGAAAATCATATCAAGAGAACACTTTTTGTTTACAACGAAGTCATAAAGGCATATCCAGAAAAGATTGATGATGTTGAAGTTATGAAACGCATGAACGAAGAAATTAAATAATTTTTCCTTTTTGTGTAAATTTATTTAAAAAATTCATATTCATATAATATGAATATACCTACAAAGCCTGATCTGCGGGAAAGAGTTCTTTCCCGTGGAATCAAATATCCAACTGATGAAGAGCTGGTCATGCTAATCATTGGTTCTGGGTCAAAAGAAGACAATGTTGAAACTCTGTCCGAAAAAATAACTCAGATTGTTGATTGTTCCCAGCCAGAAAAACTGATTGAAAAATTGCTTCGTATAAAAGGTGTGGGGCATTCCAAGGCACTTGCGGTTGCTGCGGCGCTGGAATTTGGAAGGCGCCGGACAAGTCACCTTGAAGCGAAAGTCAGATGCCCCAATGACATAATTCCCTACCTTCAGGTTTATGCAATTAAACCCCAGGAACATTTTATTACCGTCTGTCTTAACGGCGCCCATGAAATTCTTAACATAAATGTTATCTCTGTGGGCAGTGGAAATCGTACCCTTGTCCAACCCCGGGAAATTTTTACCGAAGCCATCAAGAGGCAGGCTTCGGCAATCATTATTTGTCATAATCATCCTTCAGGCTCCTGTAAGCCAAGTCCTGATGATATTGAAACAACACGCCGCCTTATAAATGGAGCTTCTATCCTAGGTATTGCCCTGCTGGATCATATAATTATTACAAAAACTTCACATTTCAGCTTTCTTGAAAACAAGCTGCTTTTTACAGATTCTGCTAATCTAGATTTTTTTGACGACAAAATAATCTAGATGGAATAAGCAATTTTTTGAGAAAAATTCCCTATTTTTTTCTAATTTCAACAAAAAATTATAGAAAGTCCATGAATTTTCGTCCATTTTGCAAGCTATACTAGCTATGTACTTGTAAGAATAGTACATGAAAATCAAATGGAGGATTTTTCAATGAAAAAATTTTTAACTGTTTTGGCAGCTTCATTGGCAATCTGTGGATTGTTCTTTAGCTGCGGTAACAAAGGAAACGCTTCTTCAGTTAAAGTTGGTGTATCAATGCCAACTAAAGACTTACAGCGCTGGAACCAGGATGGTTCTAACATGAAGGCTCAGCTCGAAAAAGCTGGTTACAAAGTAGACTTGCAGTTTGCTGCAAATGATATCCCTACACAGATATCACAGATCGAAAACATGATTACAAGCGGATGTAAAGTACTTGTAATCGCTTCTATCGATGGTACAGCTCTTTCAAACGTACTTGAACAGGCTGGAAAGAAAAACGTTCAGGTTATTGCTTATGACCGTCTTATTATGAACTCAAAAGCAGTTTCATACTATGCAACATTTGATAACTACAAAGTAGGTACAATCCAGGGTGATTACCTCGTAGAAAAATTGAACCTCAAGAATCGTTCAGCTAAAGATCCAGTTTACATGGAATTCTTTACTGGTGACCCAGGTGACAACAACATCAACTTCTTCTTCGGAGGAGCAATGGATGTTCTTAAACCTTACCTCGATTCAGGTGTAATCGTATGTCCATCAGGACAGACAGCAAAAGCTCAGGCTGCTACATTGAACTGGTCAACAGAAGAAGCTCAGAAGAGAATGGAAAACCTTATTACTTCAAACAAATATGGTCCTAAGGGTTCTAAACTTGATGCTGTTTACTGTTCAAATGACTCAACAGCTAACGGTGTAACAAATGCACTTCTCGCTGCTGGTTATACAGCTGAAAACTTCCCTATCATTACAGGTCAGGACTGTGACATCATCGCAGTTAAGAACATGTTGAAGGGAACACAGTCTATGTCTATCTTCAAAGATACACGTACACTTGCTTCAAAAGTAGTAGAAATGGTTGACGCAATCATGAAAGGTTCTAACCCACCTGTAAATGATACAAAAACATATGACAACGGAACTGGAGTTATCCCTTCATTCCTTTGTGAACCAGTTTACGGTTCAGTTGATAACTACAAAGAATTGTTGATTGATTCTGGATATTACACAGAAGATCAGCTTAAATAGTTAGGAAATCGGAATGTGGAATGAGAAAAAGCTTGTTTCACATTCCGAGTTTTTTTGAAATTAAAAATATAAGGAATGATGAATTTAATTATAAGTTCCTTAATTAAAATAAGGGGTTCCAATGGCTAAAACATTATTGGAAATGAAAAATATTACTAAGATTTTCCCAGGTGTAAAAGCACTTGATAATGTAAATCTTACAGTAGAAGAAGGCGAAATCCACGCTATCTGTGGTGAAAATGGTGCCGGAAAATCTACTTTGATGAACGTATTAAGTGGTGTTTATCCTTATGGTACTTACACAGGTGATATCGTTTATGATGGAGAAATCTGTCAGTTCCAGAAAATCAAAGATAGTGAAGCTAAGGGAATTGTAATCATTCACCAGGAATTAGCCCTTGTTCCACTTCTCACAATTGGTGAAAACATGTTCCTCGGAAACGAAAGAGGAGCAAAAGCAAAAATTAACTGGTCTGAAACATTTGATAAAGCAGATGAGCTTTTATCAAGAGTAGGACTTAAAGAATCATCTAAGACATTAATTAAAGATATTGGTGTTGGTAAGCAGCAGCTTGTTGAAATTGCTAAAGCTTTAGGAAAGAAAGTAAAGCTTCTTATTCTTGATGAACCAACAGCATCTTTAAACGATACAGAAGCAAAGCATCTTCTTGACTTGATGCTTGAATTTAAAAAACAGGGAATGACTTCTATTATCATTTCCCACAAACTAAACGAAGTTTCATATGTTGCAGATAGAATTACTGTTATTCGTGATGGTACATCAATCGCAACAATGGACAAGAAAAAAGACAATTTCTCTGAAGATGCTATCATTTCAGCAATGGTTGGACGCAGTCTTACAGACCGTTTCCCTAAACGAGAATCTCGTGTTGGTGATGTATTCTTCGAAGTAAAAGACTGGTGTGTTGACCATCCTATCTTTGACGGAATCAAAGTTTGCGATCATGTTAACTTTAATCTCCGTAAAGGTGAAGTCCTTGGTATTTCAGGACTTATGGGTGCAGGACGTACAGAACTTGCAATGAGTATTTTTGGTCGTTCCTACGGTGCCAACATTAAAGGTCATATATATATGAACGGTAAGGAAGTTTCATTCCCTAACGTTAAGTCAGCTATTAAGAGCAAGATCGCTTATGTAACTGAAGATCGTAAAGGTAACGGACTTATTCTTACAGAATCAATCTGTAAAAACACTACAGCAGCTAAACTTGACAGAGTTTCTAAGAACTACATTCTTGACTTTGATAAAGAACGTATGTATTCGGAGCAGATGGCAAAAGAAATGCACACAAAATGTGCAACTGTAATGGAAGATGTAGGTAACCTTTCTGGTGGTAACATGCAGAAGGTACTTCTTGGTAAATGGCTCTTTGCAGAACCAGATATTCTTATTCTTGATGAACCAACTCGTGGTATCGATGTTGGTGCTAAGTACGAAATCTACTGTATTATCAACCGCATGGTTGCAGAAGGAAAATCGGTAATCATGATTTCTTCTGAAATGCCTGAAATCTTAGGTATGTGTGACCGCATTTACGTAATGAATGAAGGTAAGTTTATTGCAGAAATGAATGGAAAGGATGCAACTCAGGAAAAGATTATGACTGAGATCATCAATTCTGGTAAATCAGATAACATTAAGTAACATAAGTGGAGAAACTAAATGACAGATATTAAAAAAAGTGCCCCAACAGGCACATTTAAGAGTATTATGAAAAGTAACACAATGGTACTTGTACTTCTTGGTGTTATGATTTTGTTTGAAGTATTGATTCAGCTTACTGGACATGGATCTTTATTTGCTCCAGCAAATATTACAAACATTATCAGACAGAATGCTTACGTAGTAATTCTTGCAACTGGTATGCTTTGTTGTATTTTGACTGGTGGTAACATCGATTTGAGTGTTGGTTCTGTTGTAGCTCTTGTTGGAGCTTTGGCAGGTGTATTTGTTGTTAATTTGGGATGGCCAATCTGGCTTGCTATTCTTGCATGTTTGATTGTTGGAACAATGATTGGTGCTTTCCACGGATTCTTCATTGCTTATGTTCACATTCCACCATTTATTACAACTTTGGCTGGTATGTTGCTTTGGCGTGGTGTTGCAACTATCGTTCTTAATGGTATTCCTATTGCACCATTTACTCCAGAATATAAAGTTTTGTTTGAAAGCTTCCTTCCATTAGAAAGCGATAGATTTGGTGAAGTATTTGCATTAGGCAGCTACATTAACATTAATACAATGATTATTACAATGATCATTACATTGATTTGTGTACTTGCATTTGTTATCACTGAAATCATCAGTCGTGCAAACAAAATCAGGAAGAATTATACTGTAACACCAATAGGATTCTTTATTGCAAAGCTTGTTCTTCTTTCGCTTGTAATCATCGGGCTCGGACAGTTCCTCGCTCGTGACCGTGGTATTCCAGTAATCTTGATTCTTCTTGCAGTGATTATTGCTGCATATGCATACTTTACACAGAACACAGTTCCAGGCCGTTATCTCTATGCAATTGGTGGTAATGAAAAGGCAGCTCGTCTTTCTGGTGTAAATACAAACAATGTCATGTTCTTTGCTTACACAAACATGGGATTCATCGCAGCTATCGCAGCTTTGGTAACAGTTGCACGTCTTGACTCAGCTCAGCCTACTGCTGGTGTTAACTACGAAATGGATGCTATCGCATCATGTTTCATTGGTGGTGCTTCTGCTTACGGTGGAACTGGTACAGTTACAGGTGCTGTAATCGGTGCTATCTTCATGGGTGTATTAAACAACGGTATGTCTATCCTTGGTGTAGACATGAACTGGCAGAGAGCAGTTAAAGGTATTGTTCTTCTTTTGGCAGTTATATTTGACGTAGTTTCTAAGAAGCGTAAGTCATCAAAATAGAACTGAACTTTTCATTTTTTTGCTAACCACAGCCTGGCGCTGTGGATGCCTCCAGGTAAGTGTACTGGGACTGTGGTCGTTGACCACAGTCCCTTCTTTTTTTTATTTTATTGGATTTGTTTTGATAAAAAAAATTATAAAGAAAAAAAAATATTTGTTATTTTTAAAACAACAAAAATCTTTTTTTAAATAAAAAATTTTTTTATAAAACCAAATCCATTTAACAAAAAAAAGAAGGGACTGTGGTCACCGACCACTGTCCCAGTACACTTACCTGGAGGCATCCACAGCGCCAGGCTGAGGTTAGCAAAAAAATGAGAAGTTCAGTTC
>JAHAZA010000011.1 GCA_018385415.1 Treponema sp.
GAATCTAAAATTATACCCGAAATGATATAAAATTACATTTTTATTCTATACTTATATCACTTCGGGTATAATTTATATTTATTTTCTTGATTTTATACCCAATCTGATATAAAATATTTTCATGAATACAATTTCCAAGTTTTTAAAAGATGAACGGAAAAAAGCAGGACTTACTCAGGAAGAATTTGCAATGCGTTCAGGTTTAGGGCTGCGTTTTGTTCGGGATTTGGAGCAGGGAAAAGAAACCTGCCGGATGGACAAAATAAATCAAGCGCTGAATATGTTCGGATATGAGCTTGTGCCTGGAAGAATCAAAAATGAGTCTGATGTTGCTGGAGATGAATAATGAGTGATTCAGTTTATAGAAAAGGCAGGGTTTTTGTTCAGAATGTGTTTGCAGGTATTTTAAGTGAAACTGATTCTGGTTATAGCTTTGTTTATGACAAAGACTATTTGAATGGTGAAAATCCTCTTGCAGTAAGTCTGACTTTGCCTGTTCAAAGTGCAGAGTTTACATCAAAGACTTTGTTCCCATTTTTTGACGGGCTAATTCCTGAAGGCTGGCTTTTGACTGTTGTTTCCAAAAACTGGAAAATTGATAGAAAGGACAGGTTTGGGCTTTTACTTGCTTCCTGTAAAGATTCTGTTGGTGATGTAAGTCTTACAGAAATGGAGTCGTAATGGAAACTAAACTTTGTCTTTGCTGCAATAAATCACTTGAAAATGCAACTGAAAATGAACTTCTGGCACAATGGCACAAAAAATGCATTAAGAAATTTTTTGGAACAAATATAATGCCTCAACTTCATCTTGATGAAGCAGCCCTTGAACAACTTGTAACAGATACTGTTGCAAAAGGCTTTACGGTTGCAGGGGTTCAGAAAAAACTTTCTCTTCATCTTTCAGATGATTCTGATAACCGGCTGACATTAGTTGGATATCCTACCGGATATATCTTAAAGCCTCAATCGAAGGATTTTGAACAGCTTCCGGAGATAGAACATCTTGTAATGACTATGGCGGATGCAGCAGGAATAAAAACCGTTCCTCACGCTTTGATTAAAACTGACGAAAAATTGGCATATATTACAAAACGAATTGACCGCATTTCAGGTTCAACAAAGCTTCTGGCAATGGAAGATTTCTGTCAGTTAAGCGGACGTTTGACTGAAGAAAAATATAAGTCCTCTTATGAACAGTGCGCAAAGGTGATAAAACTTTCTTTTCGCTCAGGCCTTGATATGGCCGAACTTTTTTATCGGCTGATTTTTTGTTTTGTAACCGGAAACTCCGATATGCATCTTAAAAATTTTTCTCTGATAGAAGATGCACCAGGTAGTCGCAGGTTTGAACTTTCAAAGGCTTACGATTTGCTTGCGGTCAATGTTGTTATGCCGGAAGACAAAGAAGAATTTGCACTCACTTTGAACAGTAAAAAAGCAAACATAAAGAGAAAAGATTTTCTTATTTTTGCTGATTACTGCAAAATTCCTCAGCCAGCTGCTGAAAAGATGCTTAAAAAAATTTGTGGAATGAAAGAAAAATTTCTGTCACTTGCAGGTGAGTCTAATTTAAAGCCTGATTTGAAGATTCGCTTTATAAAATTGATTGAGAAAAGAATGGAAAGACTGGAAAATCAGGGTTAAATCTTACAATTATGACCAAACTGCTGGCTTTTGACTGTTAGATTTACTCTTAGTTATTCAAAATTCCCCTAAAATCCCAAAAAAACTTTCGCTATCTCAAAAATTCTATGCTATAATTTTTTTATTATGGCAGTAAAAGCTTCATCAAAAAATACAGATATCTCAAAACTCACAGGAACCGCCATTCCCCTTGGCGCTTTATATACAAAAAAATCGCCTGTAATCGGTGAATATACATCACTCAAGGCTTTTGCTGACCTTTGCAAAAAGGCTGGCCTTAAAATCATTCAGCTGTTGCCTGTAAACGACACTGGAACTCAAAGCTCCCCATATTCAGGCTTGTCGGCTTTTGCCCTGCATCCGATTTATGCCGATATTTCTGCTTTGCCGGAATTTGAAAGTGCCTGCAAGGCTGACAAAAAAATCAAGAAGGCTTATGACGCCATGGTAAAGGATTTCCCTTACACTGAGCGTTTTAACTATCAGAAAATTCTTAACCGCAAGACTGAGCTTCTGCGTTCAATTTATGAAACAACAGATGTTGCAAAAAACGGTTCTCCAGATTTTGAGCTTTCGACTTGGATTGATGAAAATTCCTGGATAATCGAATATTCAGTTTTTAAGAATTTAAAATGGCAGAACATGCAGTCCTCATGGAAAAGCTGGAAGAAAGAAGATCAGCTTCCGGGGCTTAAAGAAATCAAAAAGCGCTGGAACGATTCCAAGCTTAAAAAGGAACATCTTTTCTACGCCTGGACTCAGTGGCGGCTTAGCCAGCAGTTTAAAGAGTCCTGCGATTACGTTAAGGAGCAGGGAATTATCTTAAAAGGCGACATGCCGATTTTGATGAACGAAGATTCCTGCGATGCCTGGACTTATCCTGAATTTTTTAATCACGACGTTCGTGCAGGCAGTCCTGTTGATGGTGAAAATCCTTCTGGTCAGAACTGGGGATTCCCTACTTACAACTGGAGCAATCTTAAAAAGGCAAAATATTCATGGTGGAAGAACCGCCTTATTTCTGCAAGCCAGTATTACGGCGCATATCGTCTCGACCATATTTTAGGCTTTTTCAGAATCTGGGCAATTCCTGAGCGGGATACAACTGCAATTTTAGGACACGCTGAACCATACGTTGCAATTTCGCGAAGCGAATTGAATGAACTTGGATTTACAGATGACCGTCTCCGCTGGTTAAGCGAGCCTCATGTTAAGACAGCCGACATTGATTACTTTACCTGGAATCAGGAAAAGTCGCACCAAGTTCTTTCGTTGTGCTGCGATCAGATCGGTACAGAAGAGCTGTGGCTTTTTAAAAAGGAAATTACGGGCGACAAAGATATTTATTCTCTGGACCTTTCATCACTTCTTGAAAAAAAATGTGCTGACGCTGTTCGTCAGAAGCTTGCTGAATACTGGAACAACCGCACATTAATCGAAATTGAAGAAGATTCGTTTATTCCTGTGTGGACTTTTAACAAAAGCTTTGCATGGTCAACTTTGTCAGAGGAAGAAAAAGAAAAGCTTGAAACTCTATTCCTTGAAAAAGATAAACAGCAGAACGAAAAATGGAGTGAGCAGGCAACTGACATTCTTAAAAACCTTACAGGCGCAGTAGATATGATTCCTTGCGGTGAAGATCTTGGTGTTGGTCTTGAATGTGTTCCTGACGTAATGAAAAAGCAGAATATTCTTGGCCTTAATGTTCTTCGCTGGACCCGTCAGTGGTCAGAGCCGGAGCAGCCTTACGTTGACTTTGATGACTACCGTGAACTTTCTGTAACAACAACATCGGTTCACGATAGTTCCACAATCCGACAGTGGTGGCAGGATGAATTTGAAAGTGCAAAATGTTTTGCAAAAACTTTTAAAGAATATTTTGACGGCTATGATCCTGATGCACCAAATGCTGATGATAAAATCAAAAACTTTACTCCAGAAACTGCAGAAAGTATTTTGACTGCAACTGCAATGACAAACAGCCTTTGGTGCATTCATCCGCTTCAGGACTTCCTTTATATGGACGTAAATTACTGGCTGCCAGAAGCAAAAAACGAACGCATCAATATTCCTGGCGAAGTAACAGAATTTAACTGGACTTACAGAATGCCTTGTCTTATTGAGGAACTTTCAAAGAACAAGGACTTAATCGATAAAATTAAACAGATTGCTAAAAAGCATGACGGGAGCAAATAATGAAAATATCGTATAATGAATTCCACATCAGTAAAGAAATCCGTGACCGCTGTGGTTTTAGTGCATCACTTTATTCTTCAACAGGCAATGTAATTATTGCCGACATGAAGGCCGTTCGTGTTTTCACAGAAAAATTGAACCAGCACTTAGAAAAAATCGGACTTCCTGAAAAAAGAGTGTCAGCTGGTTCCATTAATGCAATGGGGCTCATTGATGAAATCCTTCACTACTGCTGTATGCTTTACAGAAAGACAAAAATTTCTACAGCCTTCTCTGATGCACTCAAAGACCTTGATAACAAATATGGATCAGAAAAGGTCGATGAACTTCTGATTCAGTTCAATACAGAATTTCCACCAACAGAAGTTTACAAAGGAAAAACAACTGCAAAGAAATATTTAAGCGGAACTGCAATCGATATTGGAACAGGAAAGCTTCGTTCAAACCGTGAATCAACTTTTGAAGAAATGGTTCTTCTTCACCTTGAAAACGAAAATCCCGCATTCCTTCCATTCAGCATTATGTTTAATGATCAGAAGCTGGCAAAAAATCCGCTTTACAGTCAGTCATGGGCTGACGTTCAGAAATATTTTGCAAAGCTTCCTGTATTCGGACCATTCAATCATGATCTCATAAACTTCCTTCGTGAACCTGTTGTTTATGCACCAACATCTCTTCGCGGACAGCTTGAATACATTCAGAAAAACTGGATGCAGATTTTAGGTGAATGGCTCAAACGAATTCTTTCGGGAATGGATACATTGAGCGAAGAAGAAAAAGCTGCCTGGCAGGGAATCAACGGCGGTGATGTTGATATTCCTGTAATGAGCTTTGAAAATCTCATGAACGAATATGAACGCTTTAGTGCCGACAGTGAATGGATGCCTAAAGTTGTTCTTATGGCAAAAACTGTTCTTGTATGGCTTGATCAGCTTACAAAAAAATATGGCAGACCTATTAACCGCCTTGATGAAATCCCTGATGAAGAACTTGATGCTCTTCGTGATGAAGGATTTACAGGTCTTTGGCTTATTGGTTTGTGGCAGAGAAGTAATGCAAGTAAACGCATCAAGCAGATCTGCGGAAATCCAGAAGCTGCAGCAAGTGCTTACAGTTTGATGGAATATAATATTGCCGATAATCTTGGTGGCTGGGAAGCTTTGGAAAATCTTCGTGCAAGATTGTGGCATAGAGGAATTCGTCTTGCTTCGGATATGGTTCCAAACCACACAGGTATGGACGGACGCTGGGTTGTTGAAAAACCAGACTTGTTTGTTCAGCGCCGTGACAATCCGTTCCCTCAGTACACATACAACGGAGAAAATCTTTCTCACGACCCTCGGGTTGGTGTTTACCTCGAAGACCACTACTACTCAAAGACCGACTGTGCAGTTGTATTCAAACGCGTAGATCATTATACAGGCGACACCCGCTACATCTATCATGGTAACGACGGTACAGGCATGCCTTGGAACGACACAGCACAGATTGACTTCTTAAACCCACAGGCCCGGGAAGAAGTCATTCAGGAAATCTTGCACGTTGCTAGAAACTTCCCTATCATCCGTTTTGATGCCGCAATGGTTCTTGCTAAAAAGCATATCCGCCGTCTCTGGTATCCAGAACCAGGACATGGAGGAGACATTGCAACACGTTCAGAAACTGGACTTTCAACACAGCAGTTCAATGACGCAATTCCAAATGAATTCTGGAGAGAAGTTGTTGACCGTGTTGCAAAAGAAGTTCCTGATACGCTCCTTCTTGCAGAAGCCTTCTGGATGATGGAAGGCTACTTTGTACGAACTCTGGGTATGCACCGTGTTTACAATTCTGCTTTCATGAATATGCTCAAGAAAGAAGAAAACCAGAAGTACCGCGACACTGTAAAAAATACAATCAAGTTTGACCCTCAGATTTTAAAGCGCTATGTAAACTTCATGAATAACCCTGACGAAGAAACTGCGGTTGCTCAGTTTGGTAAAGGTGACAAGTACTTTGGTGTTTGTACTCTCATGATTACAATGCCAGGTCTTCCAATGTTCGGTCATGGTCAGATTGAAGGCTTTGAAGAAAAGTATGGAATGGAATATACAAAAGCCTACAAGAATGAAACTCCTGATCAGGATCTGTATAACCGCCACTGTCACGATATTTTCCCATTGATGAAAAAACGTTACCTCTTTAGTCAGAGCGAAGATTTTCTTTTTTATGATGTCTGGGAAAATGGTCATGTGAATGAAAACGTATTTGCATATTCAAACCGTGCTGGTAATGAAAGAGCAGTTGTTTTCTATAATAATAAATATGAAAGAGCATCAGGCTGGATTAAGCAATCATGTGAATATGCGGTTAAAAACGGTGAAGGTATTGTAATGCAGAGCCGTTCAATTGCTGATGGTCTTGGAATCAATGATGATCCAGAAAATTATCTTATCTTCCGTGAGCAGCGTTCAGATTTGTGGTTTATCCGTAAATCAAGTGATATCTGCCAGAACGGTCTGTACTTAAGACTTAATGGATTTGAGTCACAGGTAATGATGGATATCATGCAGGTCCGTGATACACCTGATAAAAAATACAGCACACTGTGCCAGGTTCTTAATGGCCGTGGCTGCTATAATATTGACGAAGAATGGGATGAAATCTGTTACAAGGATCTGTACAAAGCACTGGAAGAATTTACAGACGAAAAATTCTTTGCAGGTCTTTCAAAGATTTCTGAAAAAACAACAGATGAGCAGATTACAAAATTCACAGCAGGTCTTAAAAAGAAAGGTGAAGCATTCTTTAAAGTTGCAAATGAATTTGCAGAAGCTGATCTAATAAAGAAAGCAGAAGCAGAGTCAAAAATTGCAGAAGCCGCTTCTGCTTCAAAGAAAACAAAAGCTTCAAAGACTACAAAGCCAAAAGCTGTAAAAGTAAAACTTGAAACTCCAGCAAAACAGTTTGCAAAATTTGAAAAAGACTTCAAGAAAATGTCTAAGCTTTATGTTTCAACTTTGAAAGCTCAGGCAAAGAAAAAAACAGAATCTGACTTTATGACAGATATTACAAAAGCTGCAAAGACTTCAAAATGTTCTGACTTTATCAGTGCAGGCCTTGAATACAATGTAGTAACAAAAGAATCGCTGCTTGTAAGTACAATTCCACTTGCACTTGCAGATGTTTCTTTTGCCTCAAAGTGGTCACTGGCAAGAAAGCTTGTTCACTTTATGTGCAAGAACAAAGTCAAAGGTGCAGAACAGCAGCGATGGAATCTTGATCGCCTCTGTAAACTTGCAGTTCTTTCTGTAAAAGATTATTCAGCAAAGGCAAAGAAGAAAACAACAAAAGAAGTTGCACACTATCTTATGAATAGTCCTGTTTCTAATATTCTTGTTGGTGCGAATACTTTCAATAATACAATGTGGTTTAACAAGGAAGCGTGTGATAGTGCACTTTACCTGTTTGTTACCGCAGTAATAATTGTAAATGGCGAATCAAAAGCAAAAGATGTGCTTGCAGTTTATAAGGAACTGGTTGCAGCACAGGAAGCTTCAGAATACAAGTGTTCTCAGTTTGCAGAAGTATT
The DNA here is from genome assembly GCA_018385415.1 of Treponema sp. GTDB lineage: Bacteria > Spirochaetota > Spirochaetia > Treponematales > Treponemataceae > Treponema_D. The sequence goes on from JAHAZA010000011.1 coordinate 7,414, forward strand.
TGAATCAAAAACATCTACAAAGAAAGCTGCAACAACTAAGAAGGCTGCAACAACCAAGAAGGCTGCTGTAACTAAAAAGGCTGCAACAGCCAAGAAGGCTGCAACAACCAAGAAAGCTGCAACAACAAAGAAGACTGTAACAGCAAAGAAAGTTAATGCTAAGAAAACAACTTCGAAAAAAGCTTAAACTGCTTAAATCAAAGATCTTAAAATCTTTATAAGCTCATCAGCCGATGCGATTGCAGATTTTCCTGTTTCAACAGTTTTTTTAATATTCTGAATTTCTTCAGGAATATCAATTGTTTCTCCGATTGTCTGTTTAATATAATCAGCAGAGTAAGCCGGATGGAATCTTTCGAGCAAAACAATAGCTCCGCCGTCTTCATCGATTAAACTCTGATTCTGTTTTGCAGCAGCAAAGGCCTTGGCAGCGCGGTAATCAATAAAGCTGTGGTATTTTACAAACATTTCTTTTGCAGCTTCATCAGTCTGTTCTTCAGAAACATTTGATAAGTGAATAAAGCTTTTCATGAGAGGTGCGTAGTGAGAGAAGAAGTCTTCAAGACGTTCCAGGTTTGAAGGGTCCGATGCATCTGCAGTTCCACGATTTTTAAAAGGAATTACCGAATCCATGATTACAGGATTTCCGACCGCATCAGTTGTAAGTTCATTTGTTGTTGGAACAATAAAGCCTGACAATGGAAGCGAAAGTCTCCAGCTGTAAAGACCAGCAACAATGTTTCCATAGTTTTCAGGATCAAGAGCATAATAAATGTCGCTGGAAACTTTGTTCTTTAATCTTGAGAATGCATATGTATAAAAGAATGTCTGTGGAATCAAGCGACCAATGTTTGCAGTTGTTGATACAGTAAGACCAAGTTCCTTGACCAGGTCTTTGTTTTCAAAAATTTTCTTAATTAAACTATGGCCTTCTTCTTTGCCACCTTCAATTTCAACCGGGTAAATATTTCCGCCATTCCATACAAAATCTTCTTCCGAAAGTCCTGCAACTTTTCCTTTTGGATAAACAAGAACAGATTTGATGTGCTTTTTACCTTTCAATGCTTTAGAAAGAATTGCTCCGTGTTCACCAGTAGTGTAATCAAGAAGGATACAGTTCTGGTTTTCAAGTGTAAGTGTGGTTTCAAGCATTGCTGTTAAATAGAAAACGCCAAAATCTCTTGAGGAATGTGTAGGGCCGTTGAATAATTCCAATGCAAAAAGTTTTTCATCAAGCTGTTTTAAAACTGGTTCAAAAGGAAAGGCCTTTGTGGCAATAGTTTCACAGATGATAGGTGAATATTCGTTGTTGATTAAAGCCGATGTTAAAGTTCCGGCGATTGATGTAAAGCTTGTGTTTTCGTCAGTATATAAAATCCATCTGCGCAGGTCTGCCGCTCCGTCACATACATAAAGACCACCGTCCTGTGGCATGCAGTTCTGAATCGCATTTTTAAAAGATGAATTTACTGATTTGTCTCTCGTACTTGTTAATTTCATGACTGAAATTATAGCAAACTAAGCAATTTTGTAAAAGATAACCCATTGTTCTGATTATCACCCTTGGCCTTTTCTTTCCCTTCATCTATTGCTAAAATTTAAGCCTTCATCTATTCTATAAAAAGTATGAAATTCTTAAAAAACAATTCCCCAGAAGCAGAACAGCTTGCAGAACGTTTTATCCGCTATGCTAAAATTTATTCTCAGAGTTCTTCAGAAAACGCTGACAAGGGTATAATTCCCTCAACTCCTCAGCAGGTGGAATTTGCGAAGACCCTCAGTCAGGAACTTATCGACCTGGGTTTTCAGAATGTAGATGTTTCAGAACATTCATATGTCTATGCCAATATTCCGGCAACCAAAGGCTTTGAGAATGCAAAGCCATTCTGCCTTCTTGCCCATATGGACACTGTAGAAGAAGTTTCTGGCTTAAATGTAAACCCTCAGGTTTTCAAAGATTACGACGGACATATAATTCAGCTTAAAAACAACATCGTTCTTGACCCTGAAAAAATCCCGGCCCTAAAACAAGCCGCTGTCGAAAAAGACACAATCATCACAACTGATGGAACTACACTTTTAGGCGCAGACGATAAAGCTGGAATTACCATCATCGTCAGCGCCCTCAAATACCTGATGTCTCACCTAGAAATTCCACATGGTTTAATCGAAGTCATGTTCTCACCTGACGAAGAAACAGGCCACGGCATGGACAAAGTTCCACTTGAAAAATTAAAAAGCAAATTTGCATATACAGTAGACGGCGGCCATCTTGGTGAGCTTGAAAGCGAGTGCTTTAACGCATACCGCTCAGACCTTGTATTTACAGGCTGTCCAAGCCATACAAACGCTGCCCGTGCCAACGGCATGGTTAACGCAATCTCAATGGCCAGCGCTTTTATCCAGAGCCTTCCTCGTCACGAGGCTCCAGAGACTACTGATGGTCGCCTTGGTTTTTACTGCCCATTACGGTTTTCCGGATCCATGGAAGAAGCTCAGGTTTCACTTTTTCTGAGGGATTTTGATAAAGATAATATGGAACGCCGTAAGGCAATGGTTGAACAGCTTGCAGATGCAGCAGCTTCTTCCTTTGGCGGAACTGTCAAGGTTGAGCACATTCAGCAGTACCTTAATATGCGCGAAGGACTTGAAAAAGTTCCTTATGTAAAAGACATTCTTATCAAGGCTTTTGAGGAATGTGGCGTTGAGCCTGTAATGACTCCAATCCGCGGCGGCACTGATGGTTCCCGACTTACAGAAATGGGAATTCCTACACCAAACATCTTTACGGGAGCCCACAATTATCACTCGGCATCAGAATGGGTTTCGCTAAGCCAGATGGTCAAAGCAACCGATATTGTTATAAACTTAAGTACATTAATTTCAAAATTATAGATCAGGGGAAAATTTAAATGCACGAATATGTTATCGAAGGCGGTTTTCCAATCAAAGGAACAATCACAACCTGTGGAAATAAAAACTCTGCACTGCCTTGTATTGCTGCCACACTTTTAACAGACGAAACTGTTACATTAAAAAACATTCCTGCCATTGAAGATTGTGGCGTAATGTTTAAAGTTCTGGAATCTCTTGGAGCTGACATTAAAAGATTAGATGAACACACTTGGGAAGTATGCTGTGCCAATGTTAAGACAGCAGAAATTCCTGCAGATATGTCAAAGAAAATTCGTGCGTCGATTTTGTTTGCGGGACCTCTTCTTGCAAGAATGGGTAAGGCAATTATGATGCCTCCTGGAGGGGACGTAATCGGTCGTCGTCGTCTTGATACACATTTTCTTGCGTTGACAGAGCTTGGTGCAAGAGTTGATATAGACGGAAAATTTATCTTCTCTGCAAATAAACTCGTAGGCGAAGATCTCTTCCTTGACGAGACATCTGTTACAGCAACAGAAAATGCCCTTATGGCTGCTGTTCTTGCAGAAGGAAAAACAACAATCACAAATGCTGCTTCTGAACCACATGTTCAGGACCTTTGTAACATGCTTAATGCCATGGGTGCAAAAATCACCGGCATTGGAAGCAATATTCTTTACATCGAAGGCGTTAAAAAACTTCATGGCTGCGAATTCGAAATCGGCCCTGACTACATGGAAATCGGTTCGTACATTGGTCTCGCTGCTGCAACAAAAGGTTCTATCCGTATTGAAAAAATCAAACCTGAAGATATGCGACCATTGCGTATTGCATTTAGTAAGCTGGGAATCCGCTGGACAATTGATGGGGATGCTCTTGAAGTAGCTCAGGGGCAGGAGCTTAAGGTAAACACAGACCTTGGCGGTCAGATTCCAAAAATTGACGATATGCCATGGCCCGGATTCCCACCAGATTTAACAAGCATTATGACAGTTGTAGCAACTCAGGTTGACGGCAATGTTCTCATTTTTGAAAAAATGTTCGAATCCCGAATGTTCTTCGTAGATAAACTTATCAGCATGGGTGCCCGCATTACACTCTGCGATCCACACCGCGCATTGGTTTCTGGCCCAAGTGACCTTCACGGAGATCATCTGGTATCTCCTGATGTCCGCGCCGGAATGGCAATGGTAATTGCAGCCTTAGCCGCTCACGGAGAAAGCCGTATCAGTAATGTCTATCAGATTGAACGCGGTTACGAAAATCTTGTTGAGCGTCTTCAGTCTCTTGGTGCTCACATCAAGAGAGTAGAAGTTTAAAAGGAATTTTTTAGCTCCGGCCTGGATTCAAAACAAGCAAAAAAATCTTCTTATTATCATATCTTCATTGACAATACTAGCCTTGCAAAGGTATATTTTAGTATTATGACATCAAACGAACTTAGAACAAAATATATCGATTTTTTTAAGTCAAAGGGTCATGCAGAAATTTCTGGACAGTCATTGATTCCAGAAAATGACCCATCAGTATTGTTTACAACAGCCGGAATGCATCCGCTTGTTCCTTATTTGCTCGGTGAAAAACATCCAGCCGGTACTCGTCTTACTGACTACCAGAAATGTGTGCGTACAGGCGATATTGATGAAGTAGGAGATCCATCACACCTTACATGTTTCGAAATGCTGGGAAACTGGTCACTTGGTGATTACTTCAAAAAAGAATCAATCGCATTCTCATACGAATTCCTTACATCAAAAGACTGGCTCGCTCTTGATCCAAGAAAAATCTCTGTTACAGTATTTGCAGGAGATGAAAATGCTCCTCGTGATGAAGCTGCTGCAAACTTCTGGAAAGCTGTGGGAATGCCAGAAGATAAAATTGCTTATCTTCCAGCTAGTGACAACTGGTGGGCAGCTGGTCCAACAGGTCCTTGTGGTCCAGATACAGAAATTTTCTATTGGGTTGGAGAAGGTCTTCCACCTGCAGGTTCAAATAAGGGAACTGACAGTGCAAACTGGATGGAAATCTGGAATAACGTATTTATGCAGTTCAACCGTGTTGACGAAAAAACTTTGGTTCCACTTCCAAAACAGAATGTAGATACAGGTATGGGACTTGAACGTACAAACTGTATCCTTCAGGGAAAAACATCTGTATATCTTACAGAAGTATTCCAGCCAATCATTGCAAAAATCAGTGAACTTGCCGGCGGTTATACATATGGAACAGATGAAGAAAAAGATAAGTCAGTTCGTATCATTGCTGACCATTCCCGCTCTTCGGTATTCATTCTTGGTGACCAGAAAGGTGTTACTCCAGACCGGGTTGGAGCAGGATATGTTCTCCGCCGTTTGATCCGTCGTGCTGTTCGTCACGGAATGAAATTGGGTATCGACAAAGACTTTATGGCAGAAATTGCAGCAGTCGTAGTAGAAAACTTTAAAGGACCATACCCAGAACTGGCTCAGAATGCTGAAAAAGTTTACAAGGAACTTACTGCCGAAGAAGCAAAATTCCGCACAACTCTCAAAAAAGGTGAAGCAGAATTCCAGAAAATGCTTCCTAACCTGATGAAAAATCCTAAAAAAATCATCAGCGGTAAAGTTGCATACAACCTTTACGAAACATACGGCTATCCTCTTGAACTTACACAGGAACTTGGAGCAGAAAACGGCTTTACAGTAGACGTTGAAGGCTTTAAAGAAGCTGAACGTAAGCATCAGGAAGCTTCAAAAACTGCAGAAGCAGGAAAAGCAAAAGGTGGTATTGCAGAACAGTCAGAAGCTGCAACTAAATATCACACAGCAACTCATCTTTTACAACAGGCTTTGGTTAACGTTCTCGGTGACCAGGTTGCTCAGAAAGGTTCAAATATCAACGCAGAACGTATGCGCTTTGACTTTACTTTTGACCGTCCAATGACAAAGGAAGAAATTGCACAAGTTGAAGCAATCGTTAACGAAAAAATCAAGGAAGATCTCCCTGTAACTATGCAGGTTATGCCTTTGGCAGACGCTCAAAAAGCAGGTGCCCGCGCTTTGTTTACAAACAAATACGGTGAAGACGTAAAAGTTTATACAATTGGACGTGATGTAAACAATGACTGGTTCTCAAAAGAAGTTTGTGGTGGACCACACGTTCAGCATACAGCGCAGATCGGTGACTTCAAGATCGAAAAGGAACAGTCTTCTTCAGCTGGTGTACGCCGTATCCGTGCTACAATCAGCGGTGGACTTCCACTTGATCCTCAATAAACAAAAAAAAATGTAACTAAAGCCTCTAGAAATGATTTAGTTATTAGGAAGGAACGATAAATGAAAAAATTACTTTTTGCTACAATTTTATCAGCCGCTGCGCTTTTTTCTATGGCAGCTCAGTCTAACAGCCTTCAGCCATTAGCTGTTGTAAAATATAACGGTCATGAAACAGTTTCATTGAAAGAAGTAAAAGAAGCTGTTGAGACATATCAGACTCAGGCAGGAAGACAGTTCACTGTTGAAGAAAAGAAACAGATTATCGAGTCTATCGTAGACCAAAAGCTTATTGTTCAGGCTGCAAGAAAAGAAGGAATTTCGGTTAATGACAGTCAGGTTGATCAGGTATTCCTTCAGAATATGGCTCAGCTTGTTGGTCGTCAGGGAACTGAAAACGAATATAGAGAAATCGTTCGTCAGAAGACAGGTAAAACTTTGGATGAGTTCCTTTTGTCTTTGGTAAGAATGAATGTTTCTCAGTATAAGACTTACTTAAAGAATCAGTTGCTTGCACAGCAGTATGTAATTGCTAAAAAAGGTGCTGAAATCAACGCAATCCAGGCAACAGATAAAGAAATTCGTGATTTCTACGAATTGAATAAAGCAAAAATCGTATTGAATGATATGGTTCACATGTTCCTTGTTTCAGTTAAGAAAGGTGATAATCCTGCTGAAGCAAAAGCAAAAATTGAATCTCTTAGAAACGATTATACAAGCAAAAAGCTTACATTGGATGCAATGCGTAACGCAGCAAAAAATCCAGCTGCATCTGGTTATGTAGCTGGCGATTTGATGCTTGAAAAAACAGAACAGTATGCTCAGGCATTGGGTGTAAAATACGAAAATATTCTTGAAGTATTCAGATCTGAAAAAAATAAAGCATCTGAACTTCTTGAAACAGAAGTTGATTATCAGTTCTATGTTGTTCTTGAAAAATACAATGCAAAAATGCTTGGCCTTTCAGATGTAGTAACACCAGGATCAACAGTTACAGTATACGAATATATTAAGGCCAATATTACAAATCAGAAGAAGAGTGCTGCATTGCTGAAAGCTGTTCAGGATATTTCTCGTGAACTTAATGTTCCTGCAAATGTAGAACGTAAAAAAACAGGTGCGGAACTCGATGCACTTCTTTCTTGGTAACAGGAGTTTCTTGTGTCACGCAGAAAGAGCCGAATAATTGCATTTCAGGCAATATATTCATGGGATGTTAGTGGAGAGTCGTTAGATAATCTTACACAGTTCTCATGGGTAGATTCAAAAGAAAATCTGGATGAAAGTGAATTGACTTTCTCCAGATTACTTATTGCTGGAACTATCGAAAATATTGAAAAAGTAGATGAATTAATAAAATCCCATCTTTCGGAAAACTGGAGTTTTGACAGACTTAATAAAGTTACTCTTTCAATTTTACGAATCAGTATTTATTCCCTTGTGTTCCAGAAAGAAATTGCACCATCTATCGTCATTGATGAAGCAATTTCTATTGCCAAAGAATTTGGACCACAGGATTCATTTAAATTTATTAATGCAATGCTTGATAAAATAAGCAAAGAACAATAATAAATTTTTATACTAAAATCTAATTAAGGAATTTTGGTTTGAAAAGCAGTCTTAAACATTATGGTTCTTGTAAAATCTTTTTGATGATTGTTGCAGCCGTGATGTTTTGTGGCTGCTTTTTTTCTTGTTCAAAAAATATAACAGTTTCTTCGTTAACTGGAACCCTTGATGAGGTTGACCGTTATATAATTCAAGGGCAGTCTGAGGCTGCTCTTAAGCTTCTTGTAAAAACAGATAAAAAATCACTTCCACCTGTGGCTCGATTGGGAATTTACCGCAGGTATGTCAAACTTGGCGAAACAGCCCGTGCAGAAAAATTAATCAAATCCTGCTTGAAAAAAAATCCAAATGATAAGCAGTTGCTTGCCGTATATTCTTCGATATTGCTGAAAAAGAAAAATATAAAGGAAGCTCTTTCTGTTAGCAAAAAATTATCCGGAACAGAATATGGTTCCCTTTATGCAGAAGCTTTGCTGCGTTCCAGACTTGAAAATGCAGATGCTGTATATTCTTTCGATGATTTCTGCTCAGATGATTACGTGCAGGTTTACTTCGATGCATATTCTGGTTCAAAAGATAACCGATGGCTTCGAAACTGCGCTGTGGTAAATCTGATTAAAGGTAAAACTGAACAGGCTTTTGCTGTCTATCCAAAAACTTTTCAAGATTCCACTGACGCATATTTCTGGTCGCTGGTAACTTATGATAATAAAAAATTTGTAGATGCCGCTGAAAATTTAAAAACAGCCATGACGCTTTTAGATCGAGAGCTTGCAGATGAATACGATCTTAAAAGGAATATTCATATAAAACGAAATTTAAACTTGAAAATCAGAGCATTACTTGCAGACTCGTATATAAATCTTTCTGAAGAAAAACTTGCAGAGAAAGAACGTAATTCTCTTCTTGAATATATAACTACGTTTGAAGATGAAGCTCTCAATTCTGGTGATATAAACATTGCTGGAGGAATTTCTAGTGATGATGTTTTAAGCATTATCTATCTGAACAGCGCTGTTTGGGCATTGTCTCGTGATGATCTGAAGGGTGCTTATAATCTGCTTTCTTTTTGCGTGCAGCATTGGCCTGATTTTGTTCCTGGTTTAATTGCATATGGAAATTATGCTTACAATTCTAATCAGTTGAAGCTTGATGATCCTATGACACAGGAACTTCGTAAGCTTGGAATCCGTTCAATGGATATGGAAGCGTATGACGAACTTCCTAAAATTCCTGTAGAGGATGCTATTGCAAGAATGGAAGATAGTCTTGGCCGCTTTAAAAACTTTGAATTATATGTTGCAAAGCTTGATCTTGAAGATAAAATTCAAAATTACTCAGACAAAGCATATTACGGAAAAATTTATAACACCATTGAACGTAATACTCTTGGTACAAATCTTTATCCTCCTGAAATTGCAAGATATGCAGTACACGGACTTTTAATGCTTGACCGAAAAGAAGAAGCAGAGTCATTGTTTAATTTATATATTTCAAGCCGCTATCAGTTTGATGATCAGAAAAACTTTTATGATGAATTATTTATTCATATACATGAAATTCAAAAATGGGAAGTTGAATATGCTGCGTGGTTTGCAGCAGAAGCGGGAAAAGCAAAGCTTGCATGCCAGCTTTATGAATTTGTTGTTTTTAATGAATATATAAAGGATTCTAAAAAAGTTCGTGAAATTTCACCAAGAGCTTCGATTCCTGCAATGATGAATCTTTCTATGATTTATTCAAGTACAAAACAAAAGTCTGAAGCACTTGCCCTTTATGGAAAAACTGCAAGCTTATCACAGAATCTTCGTGAAAAATCTGAAGCTTTGTATCGTATTGGTATTTTGTATAATGAAATGGACAAGGTAGAAGATGCAATAAAGTCTTTAAAGTATTCTGTTTATTTGAATCCTGATCATTCAAGAGCCAGACTTCTGCTTGCAAAATTAAAAGGCTAAAAAAAATGCACCTCCTAAAATTGAACTTTATTTGTCCAACTTTAGGGGTGCACTTCACGAAAGAGTTCCTCTTTTTAGAAAAAGAAAAGTTATTTTTCAATAACTGCGATGATATCAGAATTCTTAACGATAAGATATTCTTCACCATCCATCTTAATCTGTGTACCTGCATATTTATCATACATGATGGTTTCACCAACTTTTACAGTTACAGGATCTTTTTCTGTTCCAGGACCTACAGCTTCTACTGTTGCTGTCTGAGTTTTTTCCTGAGCAGCTTCTGGAATAATAATGCCTGATGCTGTTTTTGATTCTGCTTTTGCAGGTTTTACAAGAACTCTATCTGCTAAAGGTTTGATTTTCATTTAGAACTCCTTAAATATTTTAAGTTATATAAACAATATATTAATATTCTGCGAATTCCGTCAATAAAAAATAAAAAAAATTACGGAAGTGTAAGTATTGATAAGGGGAATTTTCTTGTAAATTCAAGGAAATTCGGGTGCAAAAAAAAGTGAAAAAAAAATCAAAAATTTTCGAAAAAAATGAAAAAAGTTGTTGACACAAAATCATAAAAGATGATATATTCACATCACTCGCCGCTAAGGCAAGTGCAGCAACAAAAGTTGCAAGATATTTGAAATATAAAATCAGGGAAGGAAAGAA
>JAHAZA010000020.1 GCA_018385415.1 Treponema sp.
CGCCGGCTTTAAGTGTAATTTCTTTGTAGTGAGAAGCGATTGGAGCCCAACCATCAGCAAATGAGTTGTAAGCTTTTCCTTCTGTAACAGCCTGTGGATCACCAAATCCATTGTAAAGACCAATGAATGAATCCCGGTCTGTATCGTATCCGTCAATCTTATCGTTTACAGAGTAGAAAGCATAGTGGTTACGACGGTCGCGGTATTCAGTTTTGTGGTAAATTACAGAATCTTTAATTTCAACGCGGCCTGTAGAGAAGTTACGCTGGAAGTTGTTACTGTCATCCTGAGCATCCCAAAGACACCATTCAGCAAATGACCAGAATTTGAAAGTTTTGGAAGCGTTGCCTTCGTTTGTAAGAACAACCTGCTGAACTTCTCCATCGTAATCCTGTGGAACAAAGAATGTAACTTCAGCTTTCAAATCATTCTTTTTACCTGTAATTACTGTGTAACCCATACCATGGCGACATTCGTAAGAATCAAGTTCAGTTTTTACTGGAGACCAGCCTGGATTCCAGATTGTTCCATTATCATTAATATAGAAATAACGTCCGCCCATATCAATAGGTACATTGTTGTAGCGGTAACGTGTAATACGGCGAAGACGAGCATCCTTGTAGAAGCTGTATCCACCTGCTGTGTTAGAAATCAAAGAAAAGAACCCCTGTGTTCCAAGATAGTTAATCCATGGATAAGGTGTTTTTGGAGTTGTGATAACGTATTCACGTCTCTCATCGTCAAAGTGACCGAATTTCATAAATATCTCCTTTTAAGGCTTTTTATTTATTTAGATATAAGAATTTTTCTTATTTCCAATAAATCTAGTTAGTTTATAATATCACCTAACTAAATATTTGTAAATGAAATATTTCATTTTAAGTGATTTTTTTCAATTTTAACTATAAAGCCTTTCTGTAAATTTGCAAGATTTTTCTATCTATTTGCAGTCAATTATAAACTTTCCCTCAGTTAAAAAATTCACTATAATAAAAACATGAAGAAAAAATTAAATCCCCTTTTACTAATTGTAAGCCTTGTTGTCATTTTATCAGCAGGCTATCTTTTATATGATAATTTTTTTAGAGTAAAATTCGAAGAAATCCCATACAGAGTTTTCTACAAAAATGTACAGGATGGATATAAATATCAGAATGTTACAATTACAGAAAACAATATAAAATTTACAGATCCAATTAACAATATCACATTCATTACCCAGAATCCTCACTCACCTTTTCTTGAAGAGGAACTTCTTAAAAAAGGAATTTCTGTTACAATCGAAAAAAACTTCACAGATATCCTTTCAATAGTATTTGACATTCTCTTCTACGGAATTTTCTTTACAGCAATTATTTTCGTCTTTAAGAAATTCATTTCACCCAATACTTTTAAAGTGCAGCATAATACTGGAGTCAAATTCGATGATGTTGTAGGTATGGAAACATTAAAGCAGGATATGACACAGATAATTCACATAATGAAAAATCCAGTGGAATACGCAAAACGCGGTATTCGAATGCCTAAAGGTATTCTTCTTGAAGGCGCTCCTGGAAACGGCAAAACCTTATTTGCAAAGGCACTTGCTGGTGAAGCAAAAGTAAATTTTATTCCTGCAAAAGCAACAGATTTTGAAAGTATGTTCATGGCAATCGGACCAATGAAAGTTAAGCTTCTTTTTAAGAAGGCAAGAAGAAAAGCTCCATGTATTGTCTTCATAGATGAGTTTGACGGAATTGGAACAAGAAGAAATTATTCAGGAAGTGCAATTGAAACAGAGAACACTAGAATCGTTACAGCCTTGTTAAATGAGCTTGATGGTTTTGAACCAGCTTCAGGAATTTTAGTACTTGCTGCAACAAACAGCATTGAAGCTTTAGATGAAGCATTAATAAGACCAGGAAGATTTGACAGCAAATTCTCAGTTCCATATCCTGATGACAATGATAGAGTAAAACTCTGTACAATGTACTGCAAAAACAAATCTCCAGATTCCCAGTGTACACCAGAGGTACTTTCAAATCTTTTCAAAGGATTTTCTTGTGCTCGCATTGAAACAGTTTTAAATAAAGCTGCTCTTATCAGCGTCCAGAAAGGAAAAAAAGACTTTTCCCTTCTGGACGTGAACGAAGCTATTAAATCAGTTTAATAAGATAAAAATCAGTTATAATTATTTATATTTCAACTGGAGTCAAAAATGTACGAATCAGGTGAAGATTATCTTGAAGCAATTTTAGTAATAAAAAATAAAAAAGGTTCTGTCCGTTCTGTTGATATTGCAAAACATTTGGGATTTTCAAAACCAAGTGTAAGTCGTGCCATGAGTATTCTAGAAAAAAACGGATACATTGAATTTGGCATTGGAAATATGATCAACTTGACCTCAAAAGGTCAGGAGAAAGCTGAAGATATTTATGAAAGACATCAGCTTCTTACAAAATTCCTTGTTAAGATAACTGGTGTTTCTGAAGATCAGGCAGAAAAAAACGCCTGTCGTGTGGAACATGTAATTGATTCAGACATCGTTCAAGGCATCAAAAGATTTATGTCAAAAAATAAATAAAAGCTATGACGGTCTGTAAAAACAGAACATCTTTTTTTCACGCTATTCAATTCCTAACAGCTTTAAGAAAATATTAAAGAATGCAAAGAACAAAGGAATACTTACAAGACATAGTGCATGTGTAAAACAAACCAGAAAGTTTGAAAACACAGTATCACCATCAAACAAACAGGCCATACTTGAAACAGACATTCCTGTAGGACAAAGTGAAGCAATATAAATCACAGTTATTACAAGCTTTAGACTTGTAAGGTCCCAGGATGGGAATAATTTTACAATACTAAAATAAATAAATCCGCAAAGAACCAGACTGAAAAGCGAACAAAGACAAAGGCGAACGAAAGCAGTAAAAAGAAGAGTTCCGATTTTCTTTCTCTGCTCCTTAAATTCTGGATTTTGATTAAAGAATGATTTAAATGTATTGAAAAGCTTTATCATCCATTCTTTTTTCAATGCACCAAATAGAACACCTAAAAGAATCATTGACATTGCTGTATTTGTTCCCCCAATCAGCGCAACTGGTTTTGCAATTGCTTCTGGCACTTTAAATGGAAGCACATAAACGGTAATACCTAATAATACTGCAAGAACATTTGGATTAGTTATGATTTTAATAAGATTGAATTTCTGAGTCATCTGATAATATCCATAAACCCACAGCATTACATTAAAAGCTACAAGATACCCCATAAGGTAGAACACACCTTCTCCACCGGCAACACCTTCAATCAATGGGATTCCAATAAAACCACAGTTTGTAAATACGATGCCAATTTTCTGTAGTTTACTTAATGGAACTTTTTTTCTGAAAATACATTCAGCAAGAAGAATAAAAAGAAAGGTTACTAGAAATGAAACAACTATTGAAATACACAATCCGACAAATCTGCTTTTTTCAAAATCAATATTAAAGTGACTGAATATAAGACAAGGATTTATAAAATATAAAAGCATTCTTGATAAAAATTTCTGTTCCGTTTCAGAAACTTTTGTAAGCTTTGCATAAATAAAACCTATAATTGCAATGGTCATCATAATTAAAAGCTGGCCGATAATCTTGTCTATTGTCATATTCTGATATTACCAAAAATAATGTCGATTTTCAATTTATGAAAAAGCCCTCCTCGACAGAGGAAGGCCTTTCATGAATTTTCGTTATTTTGAATTCTATATAAATTAGAATACTACAACAACTTCACCGTTCTTATATTTATCAGCAACCCAATTCTTGATTTTGTCGCTCTGAAGAGCTTTTACAACAGCCTGAACTTTAGGATTATTCTGATTTCCATCTTTTACAGATACGATGTTTACATATGGTGATTCAGCATTTTCTACGAAAAGACCGTCTTTTGTTGCAGAAAGTCCAACTGGAATAGCATAGTTACCATTAATTACAGCAGCATCAACATCATCCAGTACACGAGGAAGTGTAGCAGCTTCAACTTCTGTAAATTTAAATCCATTAGGATTTTCAGCAATGTTTACTGGTGTAGCTTCAAGACCAGCATCAGCTGAAAGTTTAATAAGACCTGCAGCTTCAAGCAAAAGCAATGCACGACCTTCGTTTGTAGGATCGTTAGGAATTGCAATATCAGCGCCTTTTTTAAGATCTGCAAGCTTTGTTACTTTCTTTGAATAAACTGCAATTGGTTCAATATGGATACCAGCTGCAGAAACAAGGTGATAACCCCTTTCTTTATTGAATGAATCCATATATGGAAGGTGCTGGAAGAAGTTAGCATCAATATCGCCTGCTTCCAATGCTTCGTTTGGTGTTACGTAGTCTGTAAATTCTACAACCTGAAGTTTATAACCAGCTGCTTCAACATCTTCCTTGATAAGATTTAACATTTCTGCGTGTGGTTCTGGTGTAGCACCTACTTTGATTACATTTGCATCTTTTCCACAAGAAAGGAAAAGACCTGTTGCCAGTACAGCTGATGCTGCAATAGAAAGAATTTTTTTCATTTTTTGCGTTCTCCTTTTTTTTGAACAAACTAGAGTATAAAAAACAACAGAAAAAAGTCAATAAAGTGTTTCCGAAAGCTCAACTCTTTATGCTATTATCCTACCAAGCAAGTAGGTAATGGTCAATAGGTATTGAAAAAAATTCCTTCTTTTTTTATCTCTTTTTAAGCATATGCATAGAAATCCTTGTACCTGTCATCTGAATTACTCCCACAAGAATAAGAATTACTATAACAGATGCTACAAGAACATCATTCTGGAATCTCTGATAACCATAACGAATAGCAAGGTCCCCCAATCCACCACCACCAATAGCTCCAGCCATTGCTGAATAGCCAATCAGATTAATGATTGTCATTGTTACGCCGTCTACAAGGCTTGGCATACTTTCAGGAATTAATACTTTGAAAATAATCTGTGCATTTGTGGAACCCATAGATTTAGCTGCAAGAATTACGCCAGGATCAATTTCCTTTAATGCAGTTTCAACAAGACGGGCAACAAAAGGAGCTGCCGCAATTGTCAATGGAATGATTGTAGCTTCAGTTCCAATTGCTTTACCAACAATTACGCGGCACAACGGGAATAAAACAATCATCAATACAAGAAATGGAACAGATCTGAATACATCAATAATTCTGTTTACTATCTGATTCAAAACAGGTTTAGGAACGATTCCTCTTTCTTTATCTGTTACATAAAGAAGTACACCAAGCGGAAGTCCAAGAATTACAGAAAATATTGTAGAAAGTAAAACCATTTCAATAGTCTGCCATGTAGCAGGCAAAACAAGAGGAACAAATTTTGTATGTAGCCACTGTATACTATTTTCCAACATTATCTTGAACCTCCAGTAATTTCAACATTAACACCCTGACTCTTGATATAATCGAGGGCTTTTTCTACTTCAGAAGCTTCACCATCAATATCAATAATCATAGTTCCAACTTTCTGATTGTCTGAAAGTGTTTCAATTCCACCGGCACGTATATTAAGTTCAATATCAAATTTCTTACATACAGAGCTGATAACAGGACTACCAGTTTTATCGCCAACAAAGTGAAGTGTGTATTCACCACCAGCTTTACTCCAGCGAACAATTCCTTCACCATTATTTTTTTCTGAAGCATTTGATGAAAGATGATTCAAGAAATCTTTTGTAACTTCCGACTTAGGATTTGCAAACACATCAGAAACTTTTCCTATTTCTACAACTTCGCCATTATTCAAAACCGCAACTTCATCACAAGCATCTCGAACAACTTCCATCTGATGTGTAATCATTACAACAGTAAGATTCATCTTTTTCTGAATATTGCGGATTAATTCAAGAATAGAACGGGTTGTCTGTGGATCAAGAGCACTTGTTGCCTCATCACAGAAAAGAACATCAGGTTTATTTGCAAGAGCACGGGCAATAGCAATTCTCTGTTTCTGTCCACCTGATAATGTACTTATTGGAGCATCCGCACGATCCGAAAGACCAACAAGATCAAGAAGTTCCTTTACACGCTCATTGATTTTAGCTTTAGGAACTCCACAGATTTCCATTGGATATGCAATATTTTTAGCTGCTGTTCTTGATGAAAGAAGGTTGAAGTTTTGGAAAATCATTCCCATTCTTCTGTGCTGATCAATAAGATCTTTTTTTGAAAGATTATCAACACGTTTATCATCAAAATAAACTTCACCGGAATCACACTTTTCCAATAAACTAATGAGCCGGACAAGGGTTGACTTTCCGGCTCCACTTTTTCCGATAATTCCATAAATTTTGTTTGATGGAATTTTCAGACTTATTCCTTTACATGCCTCTACCTTTGTTTCATTTTGAAGGTAAGTACGGTAGAGGTTTTCTATTTTAATTTCCATTATATTATCCGAAAGAATAAATTATGCTTTTTCTGCGTCAGTAAAAATACTTTCTTCTTCGTAATTTGCAATAAATTCCTGAACATCTGCTGAATCAAGAATAATACCATATTCATCAGCTGATCCCGGTTTAATATCTGCACTTAATGTTTTGAAGTCAGCATAACTTACAACTTTTCCGCTGAGAGAACCTTTATCGTTAGCTCTCTTAAATCCATTTGCTCCACTGTAACTGATGTAAATTTCGCTCATAAAAAACCTCGAATTTAAATTAGTTTAATATGTATATTTTACCCGAACTATGTTCAAAAGTAAAGATAATATAAATCTCTAATTTCTAAATTTTTAAACTAACACTTTGTTGAAAATATTTAACAAATGTAGTAAATTTATTTTTCTTAATACAAGTGTAAGGAAAATTCAAAATTCCTATACATTGAATAAACTTAAAACAGGAGTTTCAACATGAGCATTGATTTAAAAGGCAGAAATTTTCTTACATTAAAAGACTTCACACCAGAAGAAATTAATTATTTCATTGATCTTGCAGCAGATTTTAAAGACAAGAAAAAAAAACATATTCCTGTTGATACTCACCGCGGTAAAAACATAGCTTTAATTTTTGAAAAAACAAGTACACGTACCCGCTGTTCCTTTGAAGTTGCAGCCCATGATCTTGGAATCATGACAACATACCTTGCAGAAGGCTCTCAGATTGGTAAGAAAGAAAGCATTGCTGATACTGCCAGAGTTTTAGGGCGTATGTACGACGGTATCGAATACCGTGGATTTGAACAGACATTAGTTGAAGATCTTGCAAAATATTCCGGCGTTCCTGTGTGGAATGGTTTAACAAATGAATATCATCCTACTCAGATGCTTGCCGACATGCTGACTGTTAAAGAAAATTTCGGAAAATTCAAGGGACTCAAATTTGTTTACTTTGGTGATGCAAGATACAACATCGGTAACTCATTGTGCATTGTATGTTCAAAGCTTGGAATCAACTTTGTAGCATGTACAAATAAAAAATATTTTCCAAATGCTGCATTGGTTGAAGAATGTAGCCAGTGGAACAAGATTTCAGGTGGTTCAATAACTTTGACAGAAAATGTTGAAGAAGCAGCAAAGGATGCTGATATTATTTATACAGATGTCTGGGTTTCTATGGGTGAGCCAGATGAAGTATGGGCAGAACGTATTGCAGACTTAAAGCCATATCAGGTTAACAAAAAAATTATGGAAATGGCTAAGCCAACAGCAATTTTCATGCATGACCTTCCTTCATTCCATAACCTTGATACTAAGATTGGTAAAGAGATTTATGAAAAATTTGGACTTACAGAAATGGAAGTTACTGACGAAGTATTTGAATCAAAACAATCTGTAGTCTTTGATGAAGCAGAAAACAGAATGCATACAATTAAAGCTGTAATTGCAGCAACAATCAGATAAGTACAAAAAAACTGAGGCTTCCCCAAAAGTATGGGGCAGACCCAATTATTTTAAATTTACAATTAAATTCAAATCTGCTAAAATTTAAATATGAGCAGAGGTGTAAGTAACAAAATCACATACAAACCATATAACCAGGGCGAGCAGTGGCTCCTGCCACCAAGTCTGGATGAACTGGTTCCGCAGAATGGGGATTACTGATGCTGGGATATGATTTCAAGCAGCTGATTCGATTAATAACTTCTAGGACTGCCCCTGTGATTAATTCTTTCTATATAAACATCTGTTGCAGCAAGGCTTTTTTTCGTTGCTGCCAGGTGGTTACTACTTTTTGTTGGGTTTGGATTAATGAATCTATGCTTGAAAGATAGTCGGCGATTTTTTGTTGTTCGGCAAGACAAGGTAGAGGAACCCGATATGATCCAACTAATTTCAAATTAAGACCACCTCGAGAAGCATCTCCTCCTGAAGAAATTTTTCGTAATTCTTGATACTGTGATGAAAGATAATGAAATAAGTATTCTGAATTGTATTCAGACTTGTTTATAATTGCACATAAAGATTGATTCGTACAAAGTTCAATTTTTGTTAGTGCCACAGTTCCACGAGTTTTTCCTTGTCCTGCGAGTGCAATTACAACAGTATTAACAGGAATCATTTTCGTACTGCATTTTTTATACCCTAGTTGTGTAATTGTTCTATCAGTTTCGTATACATACTTTTTATTTACCTCACCTGAACTCATCCAAGGGATGGTGCCATTTTCCCAATATTCATTTTTCTTTGTATCTGGGGTAGCTCCAGCAATACATTCAGCAATTTCATCAATACATTTTTCTTCCCATGCAGAGAAATCTGTTCCGTCGGCGGATTTGAAGCGGAGTTGCCGGGTGAAAAGTTTTTGCATTAATGCTTTTTTCTTTTTTTGCAGGGTTTTTAGAATCTTTGTTTCTGCTGTGATTATTGAATCTACATTTGAAAGGAAATCTGCGATTTTTTGTTGTTCTGGAAGCGACGGAACTTTAATAGGCATAGCGAGTAGCACATCATCATGAATGCTTACTCTATCATGCCTTGCGCCAGAGGAGCCATTTTCATAAATATATTGATGCCAACAAGTTGTTTTAAAATAGTTTTCAAGATATTTGCTTTCTACTTCAGAATTGTTTTTCCTTAAGCATAAATATAATGGAGAAACTATTCCATCATCCAATAACTTATATTGAGTAAATGGTCCATAGGGAGCTGCCGAAGATTTACGTGGGTTATATACAAAATCACCATTTTTGATAATAAAATAGTTATCGGTTTTATCCTTATTTGCTATGTCTTTATCAAAATAATCACGCTGGCTGACAAGACCTTCTGTTGCAGAATTTGTTATAACATTTGAATTCTGATTATCACTATTTCTTTGAGTAATTTTTGTAAATATAGAATTAAGTTTCTTCTCTTCCCATTCCCCTTTAAACTCAGGAAATCTTAATTTTGGTATATTGCTCATTCTACTTCTTTCTTCCCAATAGTTTTTTTTCGGCTTCTTCAAGAGCTTTCAATTCCTGCTCATCCTGTTTTTCGGCTTCTTTTGCTTCATATTCTTTGCGGCGTTTATCAAATTCAAGATAGATTTGCTCTACCTCTTTATCTGTCTGTATACGAGAACGGCTGCCTTTATCATCAAGAAGTTTAAAATCATTGTCTGTA
>JAHAZA010000024.1 GCA_018385415.1 Treponema sp.
ATTTTATATACAATCACTAATTGTCATGTTTTTAGTATCTTTTTATATACAGTAATAAAAAATCTTACAAAATTTCACATAACATGTTAAATTTTGTATACAAAAAGATACAGTTCTTAACATAATCTTATAAAACTTCACTAAATACGACATTTTGGGATGAAATATCAATGTTTGAAGCCTTAACTGTAATTATATCATTCAAATTAAGCGGTTTAGAAGGAACCAGTGTGGTCTGCTGAGCAAGAGATGGAATCATAAAAACACAAAGATTCCCCTTCTGTTCAACAAAAACCGCTTCCCCTGTCCAATCAGGATTTTGTAAAAGATAAACAAGTGTCCAATGCATATTGCTTTTTCGTTCAACCTTCTTACAGGCAATAGCAGCTTCATCACCAGCACTTATTCTTTCAAGCATAGTATTTTTATCTATTAATTCTCTGCCATCAAGAAAAGCTCTAAGCTGCTGATGAGCTATCAGATCGGAATAACGTCGCAATGGACTAGTTACCTGACTGTACATACCAATTCCAATTCCTGCATGAGCAGCCGGTGTTACACCTACACTTCTTCGATGCATGGATTTTACAGTTTTAAATTCCCCGGCAAGCCCTGGTGGCAATGTTTGAGGAATATCCGGCGCTTCCTGACTTACATAAGGGAATGCAATATTATTTTCAAATGCAAAGTGAGCAGCACCCTCACCGGCAAGCAGCATCATTTCACGAACAACATCGGCGGATTCATATTCTGTAATTTTACAAATTGAAACTTTTTTTGTGTCAGGGTCAACAGTAATATGAACTTCCGGAAGATTAATATTTACCGCTCCCTGTGAATTTCTTCTAATAATATTTTTTCTTGCAATTTCAAACAAGGGTTTTAATTCAGGGGAATCCTTTTTTTGATCTGCATCTTCATAAGTAATACATTCAACATTTACTTTGGTCTTAAATACCTTACACTCTTTTATTGAACAATTATCTTCAAGCAAAAGTCGGAATGACAATGCAAGACTTTCTCTTTTCAAACCAAGGGCATAATCACTTAAGGATTCTTCAGCCAGCATACGACTTGCACCTTCAGGAATATATAGAGTTGCACCTCGATCTCTTGCTGCTTTATCAATTGAGCTTTCAGGCATTACTGTACTTGCAGGATCTGCAATATGAACCCAGAGATAAGTTCCATCAAATGCAATAGCGTCATCAGGATCCTTTGACCATTTATTATCAATAGCATAGGCAACACCAGGAACAATAAGACGCTCTTCTTCAGGAGGTGATTTTAACCCTTCTTTTGCAGACTGCACAGACAGCCCCCATCTGAATGGATAAGGATTTCTTGTATAATCCCAAATTCCTGTATCGATCAGAAGC
Source organism: Treponema sp. (assembly GCA_018385415.1). Taxonomy (GTDB): domain Bacteria; phylum Spirochaetota; class Spirochaetia; order Treponematales; family Treponemataceae; genus Treponema_D. Next base: position 1,380 of record JAHAZA010000024.1, read on the forward strand.
TTGTGAGCCTTTTCAACATCCTGAGAAAAACCAGCATCAGCCAATGTCTTTGATTTATCCGTTTTACCTAATGCAAATGCTTCTACATCTCCCATAAAAATGGAATCTTCAGGTAACAACTGTTTCTGCTTTAAACGCATCAAAAAATTCTGTCGTTCTTCCTTTTCATGTTCTTTTTCATTTTTCTTTTTCTTAAGAACTTCAATTTCATCAGCAGTAGTAAGCTTAAATTTTAATGAAGCTTTATCATCAATTAACTTAAACTGCAGACTTTTTACAAGAGAATTAAAAATGAACCATGCCTTTTTATCATTAAAATCGCTGTCAACAAGTTCTGCAAGTTCAGAAAATTCTATATCAGAACAATTATCTGAATTAAGAAGTTCCCAAACTTCACAGATTTTAGTATCAATCTGATCATCATTATATTTTATCAATTCTTCGAAAGAATATTTTGCAGGGGATTCAGAAGTTGAAAGAAGAACAATATCTTTATCTCGAACTTTTTGTTCCTGGCATATAAAATTTTTTGATCCGAATTTAGAAATATTTTCTTCGGTTAATGGAAATGAACAGAATTGAATTATAAATTTGTCACCTTCAATATCATTAACAAGGGCAATTTGATTTTTATAAAGGACAATAGAATTTTTTCTAATCATGAAGAGAATATAGCATAATTAATAGTAAGAGTATATAAAAAAAAGCGAACCTCGATTTCTCGAAATCCGCTTTTCTTTCTGCGACTATTAATAAGTCTGGTAATTAATTACCATTCTTTTTTAATGTCATCAACGATGTTCATTTCTGTTTCAACATCGAAGAATTTAGCCTTGTCCATATTAGGAATAAGGTTAACTGTTTCACCAACACGGAACTGAATGTTTGCTGTTGTTTTAGCAATAAGGTTCTGTCCCTTGTTTGATGTAAGATAAAGGTGTGTTTCAGCACCCAATGGTTCTTTGTTAGAAATCTTCATCTGCATAGCGCCTGAAGATGGTTTTTCTGAATATTCAACATCTTCTGGACGAATACCGAAGAATACTTCTTTACCAACATATTCCTTGAGGCGTTTCTGGTGTTCTGCAGAAGGAACAACATCGAATGCTCCTTCTTCACAGATTATTTTTCCACCCTTTTCAAGTACTTTTACCTTGAGGAAGTTCATTGGAGGTGTTCCGATGAATCCTGCAACGAATTTGTTGATTGGGTTGTTATAGAGGTACATTGGAGCACCGATCTGCTGGATAACACCGTCTTTCATTACAACGATCTTATCACCCAGTGTCATAGCTTCGATCTGGTCGTGTGTTACGTAAATCATTGTAGCCTGAAGTCTGTTATGGAGAGCTGCAATTTCTGCACGCATTGTTACACGAAGTTTAGCATCAAGGTTTGACAATGGTTCGTCAAACAAGAATACTTTTGGATTACGAACGATACAACGTCCTACAGCAACACGCTGTCTCTGTCCACCAGAGAGAGCCTTTGGCTTACGAGCAAGATACTGTTCCAGGTCGAGCTGTTTAGCAGCAGCTTTTACACGACGGTCGATTTCGCTCTTGTCCATACGACGGATCTTAAGTCCGAATGCCATATTGTCATATACTGACATATGTGGATACAAAGCATAGTTCTGGAATACCATGGCGATGTCACGATCTTTTGGTGGAACATCGTTCATTTCTTTTCCATCAATGAAGAGTTTACCTTCAGAGATATCTTCGAGACCAGCGATCATACGAAGAGTTGTTGATTTACCACAACCTGATGGTCCTACGAAAACACAAAGTTCTTTGTCTTCGATAGTGATGTTGGAATTAGTTACGGCGCGAACGTTGCCTTCGTAAATCTTTCCAATACTTTTAAGTTCTACTTTAGCCATTAAAGGCCTCCCATTTATTTTGGCTCAGAATCTGAACCAAATTTATATTATTAATTCAATTTTACGATAGATTTTGTTAGAAGTCAAATTTATATTTTGAATTTTTATCGAATTTTTGAGAATTTCCATAAAAAAAGACCTGATTTTTTACTATAAGATCTTTATTTTTTCTGAAGAACAATAACGGTTAAATCCTGATTAACAGGATTATCCTGAGTATAATTTTCAAACATATCGAGGATATAACGAAGTTTAGCTTCTGCGGTTTCACCTGTACTCTGCAAAAAAGCCTGGCGGATACGATCTTGACCGAATGGTTCTCCTTGATTATTTGCAGTTGTTTCAAATGCTTTTGAATAAAAAATAACCGCATCTCCTGCAGCTACAGTAAAACCAATACCTTTATAATCTGAAGTAATTTCTTTTGAACCAATTTCACCTTCAGTTTGTTCTGCATAATTATCAGAATCAATTTGAATGGCCATACACTTTGTGCCTTTCCCATTTCTAAAGAAAGCAGGAGAATGTCCCACATTTACATATTCAATACGATTATCAAATACACGAATAAGTATTCCGGTCAGAGAGTTATGAGCACTACCCTTTTCCTGTAAAATACATTCATTTATATTGTGCATAATCTTTGTTAATGGCGTCATACGACCTTCAACAAATTTTTCAACAACAACCTGTTTGGCAAGTGTTGTAACGTGACTTAAAGATTCACTGTCACCTGAAGTTTCAAACAGAGCCAATCCTTGAAGATGATTTTCTTCTGTAAAGAAATCGTACATATCCTCTGCTTGATTTTTGAAAGGTTTGAAACAATATGCAATCTCGTAATTATCAAGAACAGGAGACTGTCTGAGAGTAAGATTTTTTTTCAGAGGTAAGGCTGCCTGTGGCGGCATCATAACAATCTGGGAATCATATGAAGGTTCCTGTTGACTAGGATGAACAACAACTACGGCTTTCGAAACTTCTTCCTGCAATTCAACAATTTTTTTCTTTGAAATAAGGAACATTACAGCAAACAGAGATATTGGCCATCCCCACAGACTAACATAAGGAAGAGAATTAATATTTAACCCCGCGTGCACAAATGAATCAAAGAGAATACACAAAACCACAGGCGAAACACAAAGAGTAAGTTTGAAAGAATTTTTCTTTCCGTTATTCAGTTCCCAAATTAAAACAAAAAGAATATGGACCACACCAGGCAAGAAAGCAACATAGGGAATGTAACTTACAAAGCCATAACAGAATCGTTCCGGAATAAAACAATAAATAATCTGAGGAACAACAAGAATTACACAACGAAGAATAAAGTGCAATCTTGAACATTTCCTTTCAAAAAATTCATCAAGAAACAATGTAAATACAACAAGAATATTAGCAGGAATAAAAAATGCAGTGATTTTATTGAAAATTCCATAATATAATTTATAAAAACTTAAGAAAGGAATTTCCGTGATGTAATACAACGAAAGATTAATTACTGATAAACAGCATAATACTGAATAATATAAAATATCTTTTTTCTGATTTATATTAAAAAACACTTTGAAGCAGTAAATTCCTGCAAGAAGAAGAACAAATCCGAAAACAAGATAGATATGGCAGCTCCAGAAACAATCTGAAATCCATGCGTTTTTTGCAACATCGTGAAGACCAATAAATGCATTTGACCGTAAATATCCTTTGTTGCGAACATAAATTTCAATAGTAATTGTATTCACACCTGGGTTTAAAAGTTCTTCAGGAATTTCGTAATAACGTGGCTCTGTTCCAGATGAATATCGGCGGTCTTCATCATAGCCTGTTGAGCCGATCAGATAGTGGTTTAAATATGTTCTGTCAGAATATGAAATCCGGCCAAGGTAACAGGAAACATCTTCCTTTTGCAATTGTGAAGGAAGAATAAAAGTTTTAGTAAGGTAAATTGTTCCTTCACGTGTTGGTAAAAGATTCTGCAGATTTTTTAAATCCACATCATTTAGTAAATAAAGCTCCACTTCTTCCAGATCAGGATTTTCAAGAGAATACTTCCAGCCGGAATCAAGCTGAATTCTATCACTGAAATTTTCGTTACATGAAAATATCAGAAATGAGGAAATTAATAGAAGAAATAAAAATTTTCCAACAGAATTTTTCATAGAAACTATATTATTATAGGTAAATACTACAATTTTTACTAGACTTGTAATAGAAATATATCTATTCAATCTCGACTAATATTCCACAATTTTATATAGTCAATCTTAATGAAATTAAATTAGCAAGGAGTCCGATTCTTATGACTAAGATTTTAGACTGGAAAAAATATACAGAAGTAGCGCGACGTGTTGTTGCTGAAGGTTGTGTCCTTCTTGAAAATAAAGATAATGTACTTCCACTTAAAAAAGGCTGTAAAGTTGCAGTATTCGGAAGAATCCAGCATAACTACTACAAAAGTGGTACTGGTTCAGGGGGAATGGTAAATGTTACTGAAGTAACAGGAATAACTGACGGACTTAAAAATTCCGGACTCGTTAAGGTCGATACTGAACTTGAAAAAATTTATCTTGAATGGGAAAAGGAAAATCCTTTTGAAGTAGGAATCGGTTGGGGACAAGAACCATGGTGTCAGAAAGAAATGCCAGTAACGCTGGAGCTTGCTGAAGAATGTGCCAGAAGAAACGATGTCGCTTTAATCATTATTGGTAGAACTGCCGGTGAAGACAAAGATAACCTTGAAACAGAAGGGTCATGGTATCTTACTTCTCTTGAAAAGGAAATGATTAAAAATGTTTCAACTGCTTTTGAAAAAACAGTTGTTGTTTTCAATACAGGAAACATTGTTGATATGAACTTTGTGAAGGAATACAACGTAAAAAGTGTTCTTTATACATGGCAGGGAGGAATGGTCGGAGGCCTGGGCGTAAGCGACATCCTTACAGGTAAAGAAAATCCTTCAGGAAAGCTTACTGATACAATTGCGTCCTCAATAAAGGATTATCCTTCAAGCTCAAACTTTGGAAGTCTGAAAGACAATGTATATGCAGAAGATATTTATGTAGGCTACAGATATTTTGAAAGTGCTTCAAAAGATAAAGTTCTCTACCCTTTCGGCTATGGCCTTTCGTATACAAATTTCAAAGTTACTGCAGGTGATTTTGAATTTGACAATGGAGGAAATCTTCCATCTGTTAAATTTGATGTAACTGTAAAAAACACAGGCAGTTGTTCTGGAAAAGAAGTCATTCAGATTTATGTTAAACAGCCTCAAGGCAAATTAGGAAAACCTGCCCTTGTTCTTGCAGATTTTAAGAAAACTGCACTTCTTAAAAAAGGTAAAAAAGCAAAGCTTAAATTTGAATTTGATATTTCAAGAATTCGTTCTTTTGATGACACAGGTATTACAGGTAATATTGACTGCTTTGTCTGCGAAGAAGGTCTTTATGAAATATTTGCTGGTAACAGTATCAGAAATCTTTCTAAGATTGGAGATTTTACTCTTTCAGAAACAATTGTAATTGAAAAAGTTTCTGATTCTTTAAAACCTGTTACTTCATTTGAAAGAATGGCAGCTGCATATGATGAAAGTACAAAACAGCTCAATTTTATAAAACAGAAAGTTGAAGCTTCTTCTCCTTACCAGAACAAGCATCGAAATGATAATCTTTCTGAACTTGATAACTTCCTTGAAAGAAAAAATCTTAACCAGGATGTTCTTGCAGTACTAAAAACTTTGACTGATGAAGAATTGAGCTGTATTGTTCGTGGCGAAGGTATGGGAAGCCCAAAGGTAACAGCTGGAACTGCAGCTGCTTTTGGTGGTGTTTCAAAATCAATGAACGACAAAGGAATTCCTTGCTGCTGTTGTACTGATGGTCCAAGCGGAATCAGAATGGATTCAGGCTCTCAGGCGTTCAGTCTTCCTAACGGAACTTCACAGGCATGTACTTTTAACCCGGATCTTGTAAAAGAACTCTATTCCTTTACAGGTTGGGAAATGGTTTATAATAAAATTGATATTCTCCTGGGACCAGGAATTAATCTTAGACGTCATCCGCTTAACGGAAGAAACTTTGAATATTTCTCAGAGGATCCATACGTAACAGGAATTTTCGCATCGGCAATCATTGAAGGACTTCATTCAGCAGGTGTTACAGGTTCTCTTAAACATTTCTGCTGCAACAACCAGGAAACTGGCCGCTGGGTTTCTAACTCTGTTGTCAGTGCCCGTGCTCTCCGTGAAATATATCTTCCAGGATTCGAAATGGCTGTTAAGAACGGTGCTGATGTCATTATGACCTCATATGGTAGTGTCAATTCAATGTGGACTTCAGGAAACTATGACCTTGTTACCCAGATTCTGCGCAAGGATTGGGGATTTACAGGCATTGTTATGACAGACTGGTGGGCTATGTCCAACGATGAAGGAAAAGAACCGGTCCGCTTTAATGTTGCACAGAATGTAAGGGCACAGAATGATCTTTACATGGTTGTTCCTGATGCTGCAGAAAATGCACATAATGATAATACATTGACAGCCCTTCAAGCAGGTGAACTTTCAAGAAATGAATTATTACGATGTGCTTACAATACTGTTTCATTCTTAAAGAAAAGTCATGCACAATCACGTCTTGAAAACCGTGATGTAAAAGTTGTAATTAAAAACCGAAAGAAAACAGCAATGGATGGAGCAACTGATAAAATCGTATATTACGATACAGTCGATGGACTTTCAATTCCATTGGATCATGTTGATACTTCCCGTGGAAAATCATACAGCTTTGGTATTGTTACAAAGGACCAGAGCTTATATCGTATTGAGCTTGTAGGAAAAACCGGCGACAACGATCTTGCACAGGTAAACGTAAGTGTTTCCTATAACGGAGTTAATATTGCAGTTCTCTGCTGGAATGGAACCCATGGTGCTTATGAAACAAAAGGACTATCAATGGATCGTCCTTTAAATAGGAATGTTGTTGTCAATCTTTACTTTGCACAAAGCGGTCTAACTTTAAAAGAATTCAAGATTACAAAAATTAAAGATAATAACTAAAAAAAATTAGACGCACAGTTTTACTCTATGCGTCTTTTTTTATATAAATTTACAGTCCTATTTTCTTAAAGATCCAAATACTTTCTTAATACTATCAGATGCATATCCAAAAGGATTATCACGGATTTTTTCTTCCTCTTCTGCAATCTTTACAAAAAGCCCATCAAGAGCTTTTTCTGTTGCAAATTGAGCAAGATCAACCTGAACAGCGGGGAATGGTTCTGACTGACCAGCAAGTCTTGCAACAGAATTAGGAATTGCACCATATTTATTATAGTTTGTAACAAGAGTAGACCATGCAGTTGAAGCAGACACACCAGCAACAAGTGGCTGATCAAGGGCCTTTGAAACTTTTGGTTTATAAAGACTTACAAGTTTATCATAGCATTTGTCACGCAAATACTGTGTTGCAGCATCTCTTCTACCTGTAACAATTTTAACACCATCTGTTACAGTCATACCTTTAATCGATGAAGTAAAAATTGAAACAGTATCTTTTGCAGCACACTCTGCAGTTCTATTTAATCTTAACACTACATCGTTAGCAAGTGTCTGACCACCTGGTATTTGTGTCAAAATCTGAATAATTGGATCAGCCTCTTTAGGAAGCATAATTTTAAGTGCAGCATTTTTATAATAAGCATCAGTTTTTGAAAGATTTCTAGATGCACTACTAATTCCTTCTACAAGAGCATCTTTCATAGCTGAAATTGCATCTTCATTTGTAAAGGAATATGACTTACCAGAATAACCGCCAAGCATTCCATCAGCAAAATCTGACAAAGTTGAAAGACACGAAGTAAATAGAATTAAAGAGCTGAAAATAGAAACAGTTAAAAAAATAGATATTAATTTAATATAATTTTTCTTCATGACTAATATAATAATCTTTAATATTTTCTTTGACAACGAAATAATAAAAAATATATCATTTAATTGAGAGCCTTACTTAAGCTGCCATTTTCCATATTCATCAAGAACTTCTGCTTTAATACTTTCCATTGGACGCCATACTACAGAAATAGAAAAGTATGGACTGAAATCATAGTATTTTGATCCGTCATTCTGAGTAACAAGTCTTGGTTCAATTTTAAAGTCTGCTCTAAAATCCCAGTCATGGAGATCATGACTCAAAGTAAAGTTAAGGGATTTTAATTTAAAACCGCTGGATTTTCTTAATGATTCGTCATCAAATCTAAAGGAATTAAACAGATCAACGAATATATTTTCCTCACCAGGAATTCGGCCAGGATTTCCTAATCCACTTTGAACATATCTATACAATACATCATTTCTTGATGTTGCACTAAATGAGAAATCAAGAAAATTATTGATTTTGAATTTTAGGCCAGGACTAAAAATAAAATAGGAATTAGTAGGACGAATAAAATCAATAACAAGACTTGTTGATAAAGTTGGGGCAATAGTAACCTTGTCAGATGCAAACTTAAATGCAGTGGTAGATGGTAAAGTATAAGCAAGACTTGCACTATAAGGAACAAAAGCTTCCTGGTTAGTAGAAACCCATCCCTCATCTGTCCTAAAATCATAAGTGGCAGAATGTTTCATTGTATATGCAAGCTGAAGACCTGAATAAGAAAGTGATAGTTTTAATGCGTCAGGACGATTTTCTTCTGTATCGTAATTAAATGATTGAGATAAATTAACCTTGTTATTAAAGAGCGAAACAGTTAGACCTTCTCTTATCTGATCCTTAACCCATGACTTATCAGTAATACTTTTCTGACGGATTCCAGCTTCTCCTGTTAATGTAACATATGGAAATCCTAGTTTAAGAGTACCATAATATTTTGCAAGCTGTGGAGGTAATGTTGAACTGAGTATAAGGCTTTGACTAAAATCTCCATCAAGTTCAACTGCACTTAATGTTAAATCAAGGGAATGTGTTGTTATGGAATCTGGATCAGAAAAATCAACTGTTAATCTTTCCCATTCAGGATTATCTGCATCCCCTATAAATTTTGTTCTGAAAAACTTAATCGATGTATTATATGACAACCCTGTATTTTTCAAAACAGGATTATAAATAAAAGGCTTTATTGAAACTGTATTTGAATTGACAATTTCAAATGATGAAGCAGTATAGTCAGACTGTTTAATTGATTTAATATTAGCAGCATCATAACCACCAAAAGTCTGATCTTCAAGCAAATATGGATGAACCTGATATGAAGGTCTAAAAGCCACAGAGTTATTCATTGATAAGAAATTATTCTTCCAGGACAAGCTGTCAGTAAAATTAACAGGAACTTTTAAGTATAAATAAGATGATTGAACTCTATCCCACTTAAAATCTGCACCAGTATCAAGCCCAGTTGGTGAATAAGTCAACTGTGTTCCAAAATCAGGCTGAATTGAATATTTTAAATTGAACGAAAAATCTTTCTGAGAGCTTTGAGAAACTGAAGGTTTTAAAAATTCAATATTTCCAAGTCCGTCACGTTCAAAATCAAAACCACTATCAGAACTTACATTTTTTTCCGATGTTTCTGTTGAAGTGTTTTTTACAGGAATTGCAATTTCCTCTGGAGCAATTAGAGAAACTGGGAATTCAATATTGCTTTTAGCTTTCGTTTTCTTTTCAATGTCAGTAGAAAAAATTGTTCCTGAAATCGAAGCATTAAGTTTGATTGGAGTAATCTGTGATGGATAAAAAAACTTTCTGTCAGGTTTGTCAGTTCCAGCATAAGGAGTATTGTCTTTATAAGTTTTTGCCGCAAAAGCAATTGAAGAATTGAAGCTCGAAATAGTTGCAGAATCAATATATGGTTTTATTGAATCAGGCAATTTAATTGTGTAATTTCCTGAAAGATCCCATGTGAATGAAGTAATTTCTGAAGCATCTCTTTTTTGTGTTTCTGTAGTTGTTGTATTTTCGGCAACAGGATTATTTAATAGATAAGAAAACCAGTCCATTGTTTCACTACGATCACCAAAATCGTAATTGAAATATGGATCAGAATAAATCGGCATATTGAGAGTTAATGAAAACGGTTCATTGATTCCGATCTTAAAGCCGGCTTTATACCTGAAAGGTAATTTGGCTCCCATAAAGTCAGATGTTTCGTAATCCCGTTGTCCATTTGCATTGAAAGGTAAATATACATTTGGATATGAAGTTGTATATATCGTATTTCCAAATCCAAGATATACATTACCTTCCAGCACACTGAAAAACTTATTAGGCTTGAATACACCATCAAGACCAACTCCGAATCCAAGATTTGAATACCAGTCAGCCATCAGCTTTAAATAGTTAGAAGTATCTCCAGTATAAACCGTATCAAGGTTATGAAGTACAATTCCTTCAAGCTTCTGATCCATCAACTTTGTTGGTTTTATGAAGTTAAAATATTTTGCAACATCATCTGAATCAGAACTACTGCTTAACGAATTATTAGTCGGTTCAAGAGGTTTACGTCCATATAAATACGTAGTTGTCTGAACATAAAAACCTGCACGATTTCTATAACCAAAAACAGGATTAAATACAAGTTCATCTTTTGGATAATAAAATGCAGGAAGATAAAATACAGGAATATTATCAAGAAACAAAACTGCATTCAAGAATGCAAATTCATTACCTGGCAAAAGCCATATGCGGGAAGCACGTATTTTCCAGTGAGGATTTATATCATCACAAAATGTTAATTCACCCTTTTTAAATGCAACAGTACCGGAATGATTTCTTGCAAAAACATCAGAGGCAACAACAAGTGTAGAACCTGTGGGCATATTTAATGTATTGGTATCTGCCTGAACAATTCGGCCATCATCAAATATTCCTTCGAGAGTTGACGTATTAAAAAGGACTGTTGCCGCACTTATATTTGAGACAGATCCACTTTTATCAGTCTGTTCCAGTTCAACATTACCTGCAGCATAAAGCATTTCGTGTTTTCTACTGTATGTAATTTCGTCTGCACTGATAATTGTTTTTGAAACACCTTTTACAACTGAAATCTGTACATTTCCTTCAAAAAGAATCTGATCATCCTGACCGTCTTTGCCTTTTACGTTACTAGACTTTAAGGCGTTAAGAATAGTAATGACAGTTTTTTCCTCATTTTCCTGGGCAATAAGATTTGAACAGACAAAAAAGAGACTGAGAATACAGATGAGGATTCTCAATCCCATTCGAGGAACTTTATTTTTTCCGTTCAAATCAAAAATCATAAAATTTATTAAGCTTTTTTGAGCATGTCTTTTATAAACTGACCAGTGAAACTTTCAGGAACTTCTGCGACTTCTTCAGGTGTTCCTGTTGCAACAATTGTTCCACCCCTGAAGCCACCTTCAGGACCAAGGTCAATAAGATAGTCAGACTGACAGATTACATCAAGGTTATGTTCAATCATCAATACGGTGTTTCCCTGATCTACAAGCCGCTGCAGAACTCCCATAAGCTGCTTAACATCAGCAAAGTGAAGACCAGTTGTAGGTTCATCAAGAATGTAAAGTGTCTTTCCAGTTGAAGTTCTTGCAAGTTCGTTTGCAAGTTTTACACGCTGAGCTTCCCCACCAGAGAGAGTCAAGGCAGACTGACCAAGCTGAATGTATCCAAGACCTACAGATTTAAGCATTTCAAGTTTTCTTGAAATATGAGGAATATGGGCAAAGAAATTACATGCTTCTTCAATTGTCATATTGAGAACGTCTGTAATATTTTTTCCTTTATACATGACCTCAAGTGTTTCTTTGTTAAAGCGCTTTCCGTTACATACATCACACTGGATAAATACATCAGGGAGGAAATTCATTTCGATTGTAATAGTTCCAGCACCCTGACAGTTTTCACAGCGGCCACCTTTTACGTTAAAGCTGAATCTTCCTTTTAAATAGCCTTTTGCTTTTGCTTCTGGCATTGATGCAAAAAGGTCACGGATTTCATCAAACACGCCTACATAAGTTGCAGGGTTACTGCGAGGAGTTCTTCCGATTGGGCTCTGGTCGATGTTGATTACCTTATCAATATTTTCAAGGCCTTCAATTTTTTTGAATGCACCTGTTTCATAATTTGTTCTCATCAGTTTGTTGCTTACAGCAGGATAAAGAACGTCACTTAACAAAGTTGACTTTCCAGAACCAGAAACACCTGTAATACAAGTCATCGCTCCAAGCGGAATTTCTATGCTGATATTTTTTAAGTTGTGTTCAGACACACCAGAAAGCTTAAGGAATTTTCCATTCCCCTTTCTGCGTTCTTTCGGAATGTCCATTTTTATCTTACCGGCAAGGTACTGACCCGTAACACTGTCTTTTACCTTCATTACCTGCTCTGGAGTACCAGATGCAACAACGGCACCACCATGGACACCAGCCCCAGGGCCGATATCTACGATCCAGTCAGCAGTACGAAGTGTCTGTTCATCGTGTTCAACAACAATCACGGAATTTTTTAAATCACGGAGATAAGTCAGAGTATCAATGAGTCGCTGGTTATCTCTCTGATGAAGACCAATTGAAGGTTCATCAAGAATGTACATAACCCCTGTCAAAGCAGAACCGATCTGAGTTGCAAGACGGATACGCTGAGCTTCACCGCCAGAAAGAGTTCCAGCACTTCGTTCAAGTGTAAGATAATCAAGACCTACATTCTTCAAAAAGTTGAGGCGGGAATTAATTTCTTTTAAAATCTGACTTGCAATCTCTGTCTGTGTCTTTGTAAATTTTGTCTTTTCAAAAAATTCAATTGATTCAGAAACGCTTAGTTCACAAAGTTCCATGATATTTTTTTTGCCTACAGTTACACCTAAAGCTTCTGGACGAAGTTTTTTTCCATGACAGCAGGAACATTCTTTATGAGCCATGTATTTTTCAAGATTCTGTTTCATACTGTCGCCCCAGGCTTCAACATAACGGCGATTCATGTCATTGATGATTCCAGGGAATGGTTCAAAATATTCAGACATTCCAGAACCTGACTGCTTGTAATAAATCCAGTGAAGAGGCTTATCACTTCCGTAAAGGATTACCTCCTGCTGTTTTTTTGTAAGATCTTCAAATGGTGTATCAAGACTGAATTTATATTCTTCTGCCAGAGCTTTAAATCTTGTTGTATTCCAGGCAGAGGTTGGATTATAAGGAAGGATTCCGTGTTCGTTATAAGATTTGGATTTATCTGGAATCATAAGATCAACATCAAATTCCATTTTCTCCCCAAGACCAGTACATTCCGGGCAGGCACCAAATGGATTGTTGAAAGAAAAAAGTCTAGGCTGAAGCTCTGGAATTGAAATCCCACAGTCAGGACATGCATTTTTCTGACTGAACATCACTTCTTCTTCTGAGTGACCCTCGCCTACATCAATGCGTTTTACTACAGTAATAAGACCATTTGCACTGTTAAGAGCAGTTTCTACAGAATCAGCAAGGCGTTTTCTGATGTCGTCTTTTAAAACGATGCGGTCGATTACAAGTTCGATTGTATGTTTTTTCTGCTTATCAAGTTTTACAGTTTCTTCAAGGTCTGCCATAACGCCGTCAATTCTGGCACGGGCAAAACCGCTTTTTTTTGCATCTTCAAAAATTTTCTGATGCTCACCTTTTTTTCCGCGGATTACAGGAGCAAGAATCTGGATTTTTGTTCCTTTGTCCCAGGCCATAATTGAATCGATGATCTGGTCAACAGACTGTTCATGGATTTCGTGGCCACAGTTCGGGCAGTGGGCAGTTCCTGTACGGGCAAATAGAAGACGGTAATAATCGTAGATTTCTGTAACAGTCCCTACTGTTGAACGTGGATTTTTATGGGTAGTTTTCTGTTCGATGGAAATTGCAGGAGAAAGACCTTCGATAAGATCAACGTCAGGTTTATCCATTGTTCCAAGGAACTGACGAGCGTAGGAGGAAAGACTTTCTACATAGCGGCGCTGACCTTCTGCAAACAAAGTATCAAAAGCAAAACTGGACTTTCCCGATCCAGAAAGACCAGATACTACAACCAGCTTATTACGAGGAATATCGATATCAATATTTTTAAGATTGTGTTCACGGGCACCGCGGACACTGATTTTTTCGCCATCAACAGGATTAATATTCATAGTATGTAATTATAGTAAATTTTTTGAGCTAATACAATGAACTTTCTTTCTATGTTGAAGCTTATCTGCTTTCCATTTCTCTGTGTCTTTTGCCATTTCCATCGAATTAAATTTTTAACTTTCTGGTTATTCTGTTGCGATTATCATTACTCAACGGGTCAAATCCTTTACCCACTTATATTTTTTAAAATGTATAAGCATCCAAGGAATCTTACCCACTTCATCTATACAAGTACATGCATAGACAATGATTACAGGCCAATGAAAAATGAATGTTCCAAGAAATGCCAGAGGAATTGCAAGTCCCCACATACAGGCTGCCAGGCTGTAAACATCAAACATAGTGTCTCCGCCACAGTCAAAAATTCCGTTTATGACAATTCCATTTACACACCGTCCAAACATGTAAACACTTGTTACCAGCATCATCTGAACAAGATACTTGTTTGCCGCATCAGTCAATTTAACAAAATGAGAAACAACAGGAGTCAAAGCAAGCATTAGGACTGTAATTATTGCACCACACCAAAAACTAATAATAAGAAGTCTCTGTCCATAAAGTTTTCCTTTATCAAGATTTCCTGCCCCAAGTTCATTTCCAATCATGATTCCTGCAGCAGTAGAAATTCCGTTACAAAAACAGCATAAAAGTTCACGAACTACTGCAGTTACTGAATTAGCAGCAGTTGCATCAGTGCCCAGATGCCCCATAAATGCACTGTAAGAAGTAAATCCAATTCCCCAGAAAAGACCAGCCCCTAAAAGCGGCCACAAGCATTTCAAAAAATCGCCAAATAATAGCCTGTCATATACGAAAGTATATTTTATCTGAGGATGAATGTAACTTTTTTTATAGGAAATTCCAACTACCCACACTACTTCAACTATGCGAGAAATCAAAGTAGCAACGGCAGCACCTTCTGCTTCCATTTTTGGAATTCCGAAAAGCCCGAAAATGAAAACAGCATTCATAATAATATTGATTAACACTGTACAAGAACTGATTGTGGCAGTACGGCCAGGATGATCAGAAACCTTCATCATTGTAAGATAACACTGAGAAATTCCTGTTATAAGATATGACCAGCCTGCAATTTTCAGATATTTTGCACCGATGTCTATAAGTACTTTTTCATTTGTAAAAATCATCATCAGGTACTGCGGAAAAATCAGACAGCCGATGAAAAATAAAACAGAGATTCCAACGCTTAATTTTAAAGAAATATGAAACAGCTTATTAAGAGCTATTCTATCCTGTTTTCCCCAGTATTGAGCACCAAGAATTGATTCTGCCATAGTAATGGAAAAAATGAACATATTCTGTACAAACTGAATCTGAGTTGCCAGAGAAACAGCTGACATGGCATTCTGTTCAATATGCCCCAGCATCAAAGCATCTGCTGCGGCAACAGACGCAAGCATCAAGCTTTGAAAAGCTACTGGAAGAGCAATATGAAACAGTTTATTAAAAAAATCTTTATCAGTTCGAATATCTATTTTAGTCATAATTATATAATTACAAAAAATCCATTTTTATTCTACCGAAACAACAAAAGAGTTGTCATAGAGACTTTTCATATATAATGAAATACGCGGATACAAAGGCTCAGTTTCGTCCCCGAACTTTTTTTTAAGCAGGTCAGCAATTTCCTTTACCGACCTTTTTCCATCAATCTGCTGCTTCTTAGGAGTTGCACCAAGAATATAACCAGTTTTCAAGTCCTGGGACATATCACCTGCCCCATCGGCAAAAAGATAAGATGAAATTTTAAAGCCACAGATTATTCTATCATAAAAAGTTTTGAAAAAAAAGGAATTGTAACACTTCCCTTTTAGTATTATTTTTCTCGTGATATAATAACACTATGATTACAAATGAATTAAAAATCCAACTCTTTGATAAAGCAAAAACAATGCTTAATTTTTCATATGCTCCATATTCCCACTTTCATGTAGGAGCAGCACTTCTTACAAAAAATGGAAAGATTTATACAGGCTGTAATATTGAAAATGCAGCTTATGGACCTTCAAACTGTGCAGAACGAACAGCATTTTTTAAAGCTGTAAGTGAAGGTATTTTAAAATTTGATGCAATTATGGTTGTAGGCGGTCCTAACGGTAAAATAAAGGATTACTGTCCTCCATGCGGAGTCTGCCGCCAGGTGATGATGGAATTCTGTAATCCTGATGAGTTTAAAATTTTCCTTGCAAAATCAAAAGATGATATTGTGGAATATACATTAAAGGAACTTCTTCCTCTTGGATTTGGTAACGCAGATTTGAATAAATAATCACCATCAACTCACAATCAATATTTCTATTCCTTACAATTAATTTTTGCATTCTATAATATCCATGCTATAATTGAAATATGAATAGAATTACAATCACACTTCCAAATGGAAAAACATTAGAAACTGCCCCTGGAACACGTGCCATTGATTTTATCGATGCTTTGACAGATGCTCCTGAAACAGTATATGCAGTTCGTGTAAACAACATGATCTGTTCCCTTAATAAATCACTTCAGACAGATTCAATTGTTGAACCTGTAATTGCAAAAAGCAAAGATGGTGCTGAAGTATATCGCCGTACCTTGTGCTTTGTAATGGAAGCTGCAATGCACGAAATCGATCCAAACTATCGTCTATTAATCGGTCACAGTCTTGGATACGGTTATTACTATACGCTTGCTGACGGAAACGGAATTCACCCGCCTTTGATTGAAAAACTAAAAGTAAAGATGGCGGAACTGATTAGCAAAAATCTTCCTATTGAAACATTCTCTCTTTCATATCAGCAGGCAATGGAGCTTTTCGAACAGGAAGGTCTTACAGATACAAGAAACCTGATGCGCTACAAATGTCCGCCTCGTGTACAGTTGAATATTCTCGGTGACTTTAAAGAAATGTACTTTGCACCACTTCTTGTTTCAACAGGATATTTAAAGACATGGGAAATCATTAAATACGGAAACGGCTTTCTATTAAGATTCCCTACATCCCAGGACCCTGACCATTTAACGGAGTTCCACGACATTCCAGAGCTTTTCAAAACTTATGAACGCTACAAAAAATGGGGAAAGCAGATCGGCGTTACAACTGCAGCTTCATTAAACGAACTTGTTGCAAACCGAAAAGTAAATGACTTTATTACAATTTCAGAAATTTTCCAGCAGAAATGTATTGCCGATATCGCTCAGGAAATTCAAAATCGCGGAAAAGTAAAACTTGTATTGATCGCAGGACCTTCAAGCTCCGGAAAAACTACAAGTGCTAAAAAGCTTGCCCTTGAACTTCAGGCAATTGGCTACACACCAAAAGTAATCAGCCTCGATTCCTACTACATCGGCCGTAACAAAACTCCAATCGGAGAAGATGGTAAGCCTGACTACGAATGCCTTGAAGCCCTTAATGTTCCTTTAATCAATCAGAACCTTCTTGACCTCTTTGACGGAAAAGAAATTACATTACCTGAATACGATTTTAAAACAGGCGTAAGTTCAATTACAGGACCAAAAATGCAGCTTGGCGAAAACGACATCGTCATCATGGAAGGAATCCACGGCTTAAACGATAAGCTTACTCCATCAATCAAGCCACAGAACAAGTTTAAGCTTTACCTCTCGCCTTTGACACAGCTTAACTTTAATGAACACAACAGAATCTCCACAAGCGACAACCGTCTTATCCGCCGCATTGTCCGTGATTCCCAGTTCCGCGGAAAATCAGCAGCCGGCACAATTTCTATGTGGGAAAACGTACAGAAAGGTGAACGGCTTTATATCTTCCCATTCCAGAACAATGCCGACGCAATCTTAAACACAGCATTGGACTACGAGCTTTCAGTTCTTAAGATTTTTGCAGAACCCCTTTTGAAGATGGTAACTCCTATGGAAAAGGAATATTCTGAAGCCTGCAGACTTTTAAGATTCTTAGATGTATTCCCTACAATCGATCCGACAGAAGTTCCAGAACGCTCAATTTTGCGTGAATTTATCGGTCACAGTAAATTTAAATACTAAAATAATCCGGAATTCAGGATTTAAATTCTGAATTCCGGATTATTTATTAAACCTTGCAGTTACCATATCATCAATGGTATCTTCTTCTTCCTTGGCTTCAAGCTCTTTGTAATCAGAAAGCTGTTTTTCTTTCAGCTTATTAAGGCTTTCTGTTTTCTGCAAAGCTTCTTTAAATGCTTCACGCTTTGTTTCTGTAAAAATTTTTGCTGCTGCAAGATCTTCTAAAAGCTTTTCTTCCTGTAGTTTAAGAAATGAAAAATAACTCTGCCCATTTGTAATAGCATTAAAATCTGTAGAACCAGAAAGTGCTTTTTTTGCCTCAGCATGCTGCAAAGCAAGTAGATTTAAGTTATCCTGAATTTTAGTTTCTTCAGCCACAGCCTTTCCAAGTTCAATCTGAGCCTGTTCCTGCTGAAATTTTCTGAGAGATAAAACATCTTCAAGTTCAAACTTAAATTTCTTCATTCAATTTTACCGATTAATGAATGTTCAATGGGTCATTTTCTGTTCCAGATGAAGATGCAGCTTCAGCATTTGAGTTTGCAACTTCTGCAATTTCATGAACCATCTGGGCTGTTGTTTTATTTGTACTTCCAGCATCCTCGTCCATCTCGTTTTCAGGAATTTCAATTCCAGAAAGCTGTGCAAGCTTTAAAAGAGAATCATTCATTGTGCAATGATCATACTCTTCCTGCTTTAAAAATTCCTCTATAGCCCCATGCATGTCGATTGCTTTATCTATTGCAGGTGAATTACCTTTCTGATAGGCACCTGTTGTAATCATAAGTTCATTGTTTTCGTATGAAGACATAAGTTCACGGACAATTCCACAGGCTTTCTTTGTCTGCTGTCCTGTAACACGGCGGGAAAGACGGCTTATACTCTGGAGAACATCAATTGCAGGATAATGATAGCTTTGTGCAAGCTTTCTACTAAGGACAATATGGCCGTCCAATGTACCGCGGACTTTATCTGTGATAGGTTCATTCATATCATCTGAGTCAACAAGAACATTATAGAAAGCTGTAATAGTTCCTTTATCGTTTGTTCCGGCCCTTTCCAGCAATTTTGGAATCATATCAAATACGCTTGGTGGATAACCTTTCTGGGCAGGAGGTTCTCCTTTTGCAAGACCAATTTCGCGCTGGGCATGAGCAAAACGGGTAACGTTATCAAACATAAACATAACGTCTTTTCCCTGATCTCTAAAATATTCTGCAACAGCAGTGGCAACATAAGAAGCACGAAGTCGACAGATTGAAGGCTGGTCACTTGTGGCAACAATTACAACACTTCGTTTCAAGCCTTCCTCACCAAGATCTCGATTAATAAAGTCCAATACTTCGCGACCACGTTCTCCAATCAAAGCAATTACGTTTACATCAGCATTTGTATTTCGGGCAATCATACTTAACAAAGTAGATTTACCTACACCAGAACCTGCAAAAATTCCCAGACGCTGACCTTTACCTACTGTAAGTAAAGTATCAATTGCACGGACACCAGTTGTTATTCGTTTATCAATTGGACGACGTATCATTGGATCTGGTGGTTCACAGTCAGCAGGATAATAGGTTTCCGGAACAAGAGCACCTTTACCGTCACATGGAGAACCTGTTGCATCGATTACTCGGCCAAGAAGGCTTTTGCCAACCGGTACCTGGAGGGTCTTACCGGAGGCAACAACTTCACAGCCAACCTCGATTCCACGAGTATTTCCAAATGCAGAAAGTTTTACAGTTGTTCCATCAAGACCTACTACTTCAGCCATTACTGTGTTATTAAGACTAGGAACCCTGATTGTACAAATTTCACCAATGACGCTGCGTGGACCTTCACTTTGAATATCAAGTCCATTAACGTAAGTAACACGACCAACATAGTGAATAGTCGGTGTATCTTTAACTGTATTGAGATATTTATCTAAATTGAATTCAACATTGTAAGAAGATTTCATTCACCCACCCAAGAAATCTATCAATAATTTATTTGTTAAACTGTATTTCTATTTATGGCAAATTTTTAATTTGCAGGCATATCAGATTTGGCAACTGTCTTAACAGGAGAGATTTCCATAATCTTCTGTTCAAGTTCTGTAAGTTGACTTGAAATACGGGCATCAATTGCACCGAAGTCTGTTTCAACAATACAACCACCCTTTTCAACTGTTGTATCTTCAACAACTGTAATACCTTTAACAGCTTCTACACGATCAATAAAGTCCTGAATATGTTCAGTTGTAAGTTTTGCATCTGCAAGGTTTACACGGATTGTAACATCCCCACGGCCCTTTACTTTTTTTAGTGCCTGAAGAACATTATTCATGATTACAGTTTTCTGGTTTTCAGAAATAATCTTAACAACTTTGCGTGCCATCAAAACAACAAGTTCAACAATCTGATATTCTGTTTCACTTAAAATTTCTTCACGGCGTTTCATAACGTTATCAAGAATACTATGCATTCTTTCTACGAGACGTTCAGCTTCCTTCTGCCCGTCCTGGTAGCCTGCTTCATAACCTGTATCGTAACCCTGTTTCTTTGATTCATTGATTATTTTATCACGTTCAGCCTGAGCCTCGGCAATAATTCTTTCTGCTTCTGCCTGAGCTTCTGCCTTAATTTTGGATATTTCAGTTTCTGCCTGAGTTTTAATTACCTGAGCTTGATCTGTCTGGCGTTTTACTTCAGCAAATGCTGCTTCTTCGGCTTTCTTTACAATTTCGTCAGCTTTTCTCTGCGCTTCATCCAGCATTCCCTGCTTTTCAATTTCAAACTGTTTCTTATACTCTTCTGCTTCACGACGAAGATCATCCGCTGTAGGTCCTTCATATTCAGGAACTTCTTCAATAACCTCTTCGACAACAGGAGCATAATCATGGAGTAATCTTAACTGAAACTTTTCTTCTTTATTCTTAATTTCGTTTGAACGGAATACTGTCTTTACCATTTTTTATTTCCTAACCACTTTATGCATCAAGTAACAAGTTCGTCTTCTCCAGAACGGGCAATAACGATATCTCCCTTCTCTTCGAGACGACGGATTGTAGATACAATCTTCTGCTGAGCTTCTTCTACATCCTTCAAGCGAACTGGTCCCATGAATTCCATATCTTCTTTAAGCATACTTGCAGCACGTTTTGACATGTTGCGGAAAATCTTATCCTGTACTTCAGTATCAACTGATTTAAGCGCTTTTGCAAGTTCCTGAGTATCGACTTCGCGGAGTACTTTCTGGATAGAACGGTCGTCCAGCATAACGATATCTTCGAAAACGAACATACGCTTTTTGATTTCTTCTGCCAAGTCTGGATCTTCTTCTTCGAGAGATTCGATAATTGCTTTTTCAGAAGAGCGGTCAACAAGGTTGAGGATTTCAACGATAGATTCAACACCACCGGCAGCAGTGTAGTCTTCTGAAGAAAGTGTAGAAAGCTTCTTTTCGAGAACCCGTTCTACTTCACGAAGTACATCTGGTGATGTACGGTCCATTGTGGCAAGACGTTTAGAAACTTCAGGCTGCATTTCTTCCGGAAGGTTCTGCAGGATGATTGCGGCTTTTCCTGGTTCCAGGTAAGCAAGGATCAATGCAATAGTCTGAGGATATTCCTGCTGAATAAAGTTCAACAAATGCGCAGGGTCTGTACGACGGATAAAGTCGAACGGACGAACCTGAAGACTTGATGTAAGACGATTGATGATATCGATAGCTTTCTGTGAACCCAAAGATTTTTCCAAAAGTTCGCGAGCATAATCGATACCACCAGTTGTGATAAAGTTCTGTGCATTCATAAGATCCTGGAATTCTTCAAGGACCTGATCTTTTAATTCTGCGTCTACTGTTTCAAGACGTGCGATTTCAAATGTTAATGTTTCTACTTCGTCTTCGCGAAGGTGCTTCATGATTTCTGATGAAACATCACTTCCAACAGATACAAGGAAGATTGCTGCTTTCTGGCGACCAGTTAAGCTTTTAATATCCTTGGTCTTTTTAGAAGATGGAGCAGTCGCAGGTTTTAAAGTTCCTGGTTTTGGAACTGGCTTTGGATTACTTTTTGGTTTTGCTTCGTCTGCCATTTATACTACTCCTCCATCAACCATGTACGTATGAGCATTGCAACATCCTCTGGATGTTCTTTTGCCATAGCAATTGCATTTTCCTGAAGTTCTGCTCTACGCCGTTCTTCAACGGACATTGTAACTTCCATACCCTCGTTCTGAGCATCCTGAAGAGCCATAATACGAGCCATTTCCTGGCGGCGTCTCTCTTCTTCTGCCTTAATACGACGGCGGCGTTCAATTTCACGACTGATAACTCTATACAAAATAAAGATAAGAAGAACTGCGGCAATACCAATAAGAACTAAGATAATTGTCCACTTTGTCTGAATCTTCTGTCTTTCTTTTGCATCCTCTGCTTCAAATTCTTCAGTGTGATCCATTGAAACATTTCTGACAACAACTAAATAGTTGCGTTTTCTATCATATCCGATTGCACCTTCAACAAGGTTTGCAATTTCCTCAAGTTCTTCTTTAGGAACTGGAATATAGGTACGTTTAATCCTTCCTTGTTCATCAAACTGAACATTATGATTTTTATCAAACTCTTTAATCCATGTCCCGTCAACGTTAACCGCAACAGTAATACGATCAATTTCAGGATGTACTGTTTCACTGATATTATCGGTATTTACAAGGAAATTCTGAGTAACTCCAGTTTCAATCTGACGGCCGATAACATTTGTCATATCTGCATATGGAGGTGCATTATTTCCTTCCTGACCAGTAGGGCCCTGAGGGTTAAAGCCTGTTCCCTGCCATTCGCGGGTAACAGTCTGTGAAGAACCTACAACAGAATCTTTAATTTCAGAGTCGTCGTATGGAGTATCTGGATTATCTTCCTTAAGAACAAAAGGAATGTAATGTGTAGATTCAACATGCTTTTCAGAAAAGTTCATATCAATCTTAACCTGAATATCAGGTACACGTTTCTTTCCCTTAATAGGCTGAATAAATCCTAAAAGCTGCTGGCGGTAATAGTTTTCAAGTTTCTGAATTGTTTTCTGTTCCCTGTCAATGACAGAAATACGGTCAATTTCCCGCATTTCATCATCATCATTAAGAGGAATCCCCTGTCTGTCTGTAATGTTAAGATATTCTTTTGTAAGTCCATCAACGGCAGAAAGAACAATACGTTCAACACCTTGAATCTTTCTTCTGTTAGTAGCCAAGTCACTTGTTGGGGTTAATGTAAGAATAACATCGGCCTTAACAGGATTCTGCATTTCTTTAAAAAGTTTATCTGGTGGAAGTACAAGTTCAACATCAGCCTTTACAACATCATCAAGTGCTTCGATATGCTGTTCAAGAGCCTGTTTAATTGCACGCTGTTTACGTGTATTCTGTTCTGCATCAGTTGTTGACCACCCGCGTTCATAGTAGCCGGCAAACGGATCAATATTTACAGGAACAAGACCTTCATTGATGAGAATATTCTTCATTCGTGTTGCTGTTTTCTCATCAGGAACGCGAATATAACCTGCACTGTCAACATCAGCCTTAATATTTTCTTTATCAAGGCGAGTAAGAATCTGCACCTGTGCATCACCTGTAATAGGCGCATTAAAGAGTCTGACTGTTGTTGGTTTTGCTGAGAATCTGAAACCGAGAATAATAGCGACGATAACAGCAACAACTACGCCGATTAAAATTCCCTTTTGTAAATTGGACCATTTTGCCCATTTTTCTTTTATTGTAGAAATGAGCTTTTTGAACCATTCGTTCATCTGACCCCTCCCGAGAACGAATAATAAAAACTTATTATATATAGTCGTGTATAGATATTATTAAAAATTATAACATAGGAATTTAATTATGAAAAGTGTTTTTTATAGAATTTAATAAGAAGAAAAAATAAAAAAGGCGCTATTCTATAGCACCCTTATATGTTTACTGTTACCTACTAACGGGTTGTTGTAATTTCGTTCCAGCCTGTTACAACTCTGTCTACTACAGTTTTTGCAAGGCTTAATGACATCTGTGCTTTAGCCATTGCAGTTGTAATGTCATGAATATCAACACTTTCCGGATCAACAATTGCCCGTTCTGAAAGTGCATCAACTTCAATCTGCTGATCATTCATTTTTGAAACAGCTTCAAGAAGATAACTGTCAAAAGATTTACGATATTTATCTGTTGAAACTTCTGCAGCAGAAGTTAAATTTGATGTTACTGACTTATAACCTGTACTTGAAAAAGTCTTGCTCATATTGAGCATGTCAAAATTGTTTACTTTCATATTCCCCACCTAACTATAATATAATGAAATTATCTTCCGATTTCTAGTGCTGCAGAGAACATTGACTTTGCACCTTCGATTACAGTAGTGTTTGCTTCGTAAGCACGGCTTGAAGCAATAAGATCAACCATTTCGTTTACAATATTTACGTTTGGATATTCTACATATCCTTTTTCTGGTCCTGATTTGATTGCATCCGGATGATCTGGATCGTATATCAAAGTACCACGGGTTGTATCTTTTACAATTTCCTGTACCTTAACACCTTTTCCAACTCCATTATCTAGGTTAGAAGGAAGATAAGGAGTTCTCCATGTTGGATTATCATCAGCAACTGGTCTGAAAATAACTCTTGAACGCTTGTAAGGTCCACCGTCTTGAGTTCTTGTTGTTGAAGCATTTGCAATGTTATCAGAAATAACATCACTCTTTAATCTTTCTGCTGCCAAACCGGTTGATGCAATATTGATACTTGTGAACAATCCCATATTATCCCCCTATTAAATTCCCACCATCTTTATTTTTATCTGATTGCAGACATTGCTGTTTTTACCTGTGAAAACTCAAAGCTTTCAAGCATTGTCAGCATTTTGTACTGCATCTGGATTTTAACGATATCCATAGCTTCGTTTTCTACATTTACATTGTTGCCGTTTGCTTTTTCAGTAGATGCATAATCAACAACGCGCTGTGGTTCTACAGTTTTGTAGTCGATTACATTATTAATTTTGATGTGATAAGGCTCAGTTGTTTTAAGTTCAAAAGCATTGCGGGCTTTTTCTTCCGATTCGAATGCTTTTTTTAGCTGACTTTCAAAATTAACGCTAGTACGCTTAAAATTAGGAACGTCAGCGTTAGCCATATTGTTTGCTGCCACAGAATAGCGCAAAGTATTAACATCAAGTGCTCTTTGTATTAAATCTACGGATCTTGTAAATGAGTTCATACCTTAATTTTCGGAATTTGAAAAAAAAGGTTTAGGGTTTTTATAGGAATTTTTCCTGGCGGCAAATTTTATCTTTAAGCCCAAGGAATACTTCAACAAGAACAAGATCAAACTGCTTTCCTGATTCCTGACTTTTGGCATAACACCATTAAAATAAAACACTGCCATAAATACAGCGTGATAGATTGCAGCAAAAACCGCTAACCCTTGAGCATATAATTTTGCTCAATCTGAGGAATCTGTTAATAAAACCTGCAATAGATTATTGTTCATTACAATATGTATCTCGACAAATCTTCGTTATTTGCAACATTTTGAACTTTTGAATCTACATAAGCAGCATCAATAGAAATTGTCTCCCCCTTATGTTCATCCGCTTCAAAAGAAATTTCATCCAACACTTTCTCCATAATTGTATGAAGACGACGTGCACCGATATTTTCACTTTTTGAGTTAACTTCTTCAGCCATTGAGCTTATGCGTTCAATTGCTTCATCCTTAAAGTCAAGGGTTACACCTTCTGTGCCCAAAAGAGCAGTATATTGCTTGATGAGAGCATTCTTTGGTTCAGTAAGGATTCGTTTAAAATCATCTTTATTAAGGGAATCAAGCTCAACCCTCAATGGAAAACGCCCCTGAAGTTCAGGAATCAAATCACTAGGCTTTGAAAGGCTGAAAGCACCGGCAGCAATAAACAGGATATGCTTTGTATCAATAACACCCCATTTTGTATTAACATGACAACCTTCAACAATAGGGAGAATATCGCGCTGCACACCTTCACGGCTTACAGCAGGTCCGTGACCTTCTCCATGAACAGCAATTTTATCAATTTCATCGATAAAGATAATACCCGACTGCTGAACTCTTTCCCTTGCAATATCTGCAGCTTTATCAGCATCTACCATACTGTCGAGAATCTGTTCTGTTAGAATTTTTCGTGCTTCTGCAATAGAAACAGTGCGCTGTTTTTTTCTTGCACCATTCATCATATCCTGAATATTCTGCATAGCCGATTCAAGGTCATCTATTGAACCACCTGTAAGAATACTCATATTTCCTTTTGGAGCTGCTGTTACAGAGATTTCTATCTCCCGGTCTTCAAGTTTTCCTTCACGAAGCATTGTTCTAAACTTTTCGCGTGTAGATCCCATCTGTGCAGCTTCCTGAGCCTCTCTTTCTTTTTCTTCAAAAGATTTTTCTGCCTGAGGTGCCTGCATACCAAAAATATTGCCTAATGCATTGGCATTATTTTTTTTCTTTTCACTTCCAGGAAGAAGAAGATCGAGAAGACGTTCTTCAACTTTGTCTTTACAGCTTTCACGAAGTTCTTCTTCCATTTCATGTTTTACATTATTAAAACCAACTGCCATAAGGTCGCGGACCATTGATTCTACGTCACGACCAACATAACCTACTTCTGTATATTTTGTAGCCTCAACCTTAAGGAATGGTGCCCCGCACAATTTTGCAAGACGGCGGGCAATTTCAGTTTTTCCTACACCAGTTGGTCCAATCATAAGAATGTTTTTCGGCGTAACTTCTTCTCGAATATCTTCAGAAAGCTTCAATCGGCGAGTTCTGTTACGCAGTGCAACAGCTACGGCCTTCTTTGCATTTTTTTGACCGATAATATATGAATCAAGTTTTTCGACAATCTGTCTTGGTGTAAGTTCTTCTGCATTAACAATTGCAGGAACATTGTTTGTAGCATCCGGTAAGATAATTACATCTGTTGTATCGTTCATTAAAGTTCCTCTACTGTAATATTTGAATTTGTATAGATACAGATATTTCCTGCAATCTTAAGGCTGCGTTCTGCAATTTCTCTGGCAGAATAATCAGAACCATCAAGATAAGCAAGAGCTGCTGAATATGCATAATTACCACCAGATCCAATAGCAAGAACATCATTTTCAGGTTCAATGACATTTCCATCGCCAGAAATCAAAAGAATCTTTGTGCTGTCTGCAACAATGAGCATTGCTTCCAGTTTCTGCAATGAACGGTCAGTTCTCCATGCCTTTGCAAGTTCTACTGCACTACGCTGCAGATCACCATTATATGTATTAACTTTTTCTTCAAATTTATCCAAAAGAGTAAATGCATCAGCAACGGAACCTGCAAATCCGGTTAAAATTTTCCCATTATAAATCTTTCTTACTTTACGGGCGTTACCTTTACAAACTGTTTCACCAAGAGTAACCTGGCCATCGCCAGCCATGGCAACTTTTCCATCTTTTTTTACTGCGATTACTGTAGTACTTCTAATTTTAGTCTTACTCATATATACTCCAAAATGTTATACATTTCGTTTTTGTTATACATCCTTTCCATGAGGATGGGCTTTGTGATAATCACTGAAAACCTTCTTCTGGTTTACATGTGTATATCGTTGTGTTGTTGAAACACTTGAATGTCCCAGCAACGCCTGAACTTTTCTAATATCAAGACCTTCATTAACCATTGCCGTTGCAAAGGCATGTCGAAAATCATGTGGCGAAAAATGGTGATTAATTCCTTCCGCACTTGTATATCTCGACAAAATCCAAGTAAGTCCGCCTGTAGTTAACGGTGTACCACTTTGATTCAAAAAAAGGAATTTGGGATCTTCCGTAATTTCTTTTTCTTGAAGGAGTTTTTTTCTTTCATCTAAATAGACAGTCAAAGCATTTACTGCATCTTCTTCAAAAAATACAAAACGTTCTTTACTTCCCTTACCTATAATCCTTGCCTTTTTATACCCATTAACAAAACTTGAAAACTTAAGCGAACATAATTCACTTACACGGCATCCTGAGGAATAAAGCATCTCAAAAATAGCTTTATCTCTGGCTGGCCATAACATTTTTCTTTGCTCTGGACTTGTACAGACTTTATACATCTCTTGATCTGTAACAATCTGATGATATGGTTTATCAGCCTTTACTGTTTTAAGCCTAAGACTCGGATTATTATCAATGTAATCAAATTTTCTACAATAGGCAAATAATGTTCTTACCGCCGAAATATATCGGTTAATAGTGGCAGAAGAAGAACCTTGTTCTGTCAAGCATGGAATTGCATAACGTAAATCATTATATGTAATTTCATCCATAAACTTTTGAGTACCCGAGAAAAATTTAAATTTCTCAAGATCATTTTTATAGGAAACTACGGTGTTAGGAGAGAAACCTTTAATGGTTTCCAGATACAGCAAAAACTCATCTACTGCATCTGGCACTAACTTTCTTTCTGTCATCTTCTTAACTGTTTATACGTATTAATCTTGATTTTCTTTCGATGCTTCTTCTGCAAGCTTTAGTGCTTGATTCTCTTTTGCAAGAGCTTCTTTCTGTGCTTCTTCTACAGCTTCTGTAACAGAGTGTAAATAATCACAATCAGGATTGATACATGACTTATAAGAACCATTTTTCTTGTCATACTTTTCTACCATAAACCAGCCGCACTTAGGACAGTACTGGTCAACAGGCTTAAAGTGGGAAATAAAATTACATGTTGGATAATTTGTACATCCATAGAATTCTTTTCCGCGACCTTTTGTTTTTCTTGCAACGATTTCACCATTACATTCAGGCATTGGACATTTAGCCAATGGAATTGAACGGGTATTATGACATTCAGGGAATCCGGAACAAGCCAGGAAGAATCCAAAGCGGCCAAGTTTTTTAACCATTGGCTTTCCACATTTTTCACAAATCTTGTCTGTTGTTTCGTCAAGGAAGCCTTTTACACTTTCCTGTTTTTCCATCACTTCATCTACACGATTCTTAAATGGTGTATAAAAGTCTCCGATCATGTTGTTCCATACAAGTTTATCCTGTTCAACGCTATCAAGATCATTTTCAACCTCTGCAGTAAATGTTTCATTAATTACATCAGGGAATGATTCAACAAGTATCTTACAGATCATTCTACCAAGCTGTGTTGGAACTAACTGTTTATTAACACGTGTTACATAATAGCGGTCAAGAAGAACAGATATAATTGGAGCATATGTAGAAGGACGACCAATTCCTTTTTCTTCCAGAGTTTTTACGATTGATGCATCAGTAAAGCGTGCTGGTCCCTGTGTAAAGTGCTGTTCCGGATAGAACTTAGTTGCAGAAAGTGCTTCACCTTCTTTGAGTGCTGGCAAACTTCCTGTAGAATCTTCTTTCGAAGACAAAAGATGAATTACACGGTAAAAACCTTTATCAACGATTTTACTTGCTGATACTCTGAATACTGCATCACCAGCCTGGATTTCTGCACTTGTAGTTCTCGTCTTTGCATTATTCATCTGTGAAGAAACAAAGCGTTCCCAGATGATTGTATAAAGACGAAGCTGGTCTCTTGTTAGATATTCTTTTACAGAATCAGGGGTATAAGTTACATATGTAGGTCTGATACCTTCATGGGCATCCTGAGCACCTTTTCCAACTGCATACTGAATCTGTTCTGCAGGAAGATCTTCCGGATGATTTTTAGAAATCCAGTCACGAACTTCATCTAATGCGGTCTGAGAAATACGAACTGAGTCAGTACGCATATAAGTAATTAAACCGACACGACTTGTCCCGATATTAACACCTTCGTACAACTGCTGAGCAATCTGCATTGTTTTTCTTGATGTAAAGCCAAGCTTATTTGCAGCCGACTGCTGAAGTTTAGATGTAGTAAATGGAGCTTTAGGGCGAACAACTTTGTCTGTATGTTTAATTCCGACAACCTTACATTCTGCATTCTTAATTTCTTCAATAATGTTATTAACATCAGATTCGCTTTTTAATACAGGTTTTTCACCTTTGTAGGTAACAAGCTGAGCTGTAAAAGAAGATTTTCCTTTTACAAAATCAGCATCTAATGTCCAATATTCTTCAGGAAGGAAATTTTCAACTTCCTCTTCTCTTTCACAAATCAATCTTAATGCAACTGACTGAACACGTCCTGCAGAAAGACCATTTTTTACCTTGCTCCACAAAAGCGGACTTAGATTATAACCTACGAGACGATCAAGAACGCGGCGGGCTTTCTGGGCATTTACTTTTGCTTCAATAATCTCACCAGGATTTTTAACAGCTTCTTTAATTGCTACAGGTGTGATTTCGTTGAATACAATACGACCGATTTTTGCTTCAGTTTTATCCTGAATGGCATTCTTTAAATGCCAGGCAATAGCTTCTCCTTCACGGTCATTATCGGATGCAAGTAATACAGTGTCACTTTTCTTTGCATCTTTCTGTAATTCCTTTAAAAGCTTTGCCTTACCACGAACTGTGATATATTCAGGCTGGAAGTTATCTTCTACATTGATAGCAATTCTCGATTTTGGAAGATCAATTAGATGACCCATAGAAGCTTTAACTGTATAACCTGGTCCCAGGTATTTTTCAATAGTTTTAGCCTTTGCAGGAGATTCTACGATTACCAAAGTCTGATTAGCACTTTTCTTTTTAGTTTTTGCCTTTTTCTCTGTAGCCTCAGCCATAAGATCCTTCTTCGCCATTCACTTGATCAGTCAAATAAAGTGAGTTGGACTTCTTTAGTTTGTTCGCAGCTTCTTTTTCCAGGTAGTTCAAACATACACTCAAGAAAATCTGCATAATTTTTTATAATAGGGGCTCCGTCGTGAACATAAAGTTCCGGATCCATTTTTAATTTTTTTTCCTCAATACTGTTTTTATCAGCAGCAATTGAAAGCTGCCTTCTGACAATACTGCTTATTTTCATGCTGCTGTCAGAAAATGCCTCCCTATGAAACATAAGCTCCCGGTTATAATCAAGAGCAAATTCTGCAGTATGCATGGCACCACTTCCAGGCGGCGCCTGAATTACAACGGTGGCAGAAGACAGGCCTGCAATTATCCTGTTTCGTTGCACAAAACGATAAGGCAAGGCTTCTTCGCCTGGAGGATATTCACTTAGAATCACCCCTCCAGATTCAAGTATTTTTACAGCCAGCTTTCTATTTCCCTCAGGAACAATATTATCTATTGCTCCAGGAAGCACCGCAACCGTTCTTCCAACCAAAGATTTGTCAGAAGCCTCTTCAAATGCCTTCAACGCACCTTCATGAGCCTTTCTGTCAATTCCATAAGCAAGTCCGCTTACAATATTATTGCCATCAAGGCACGCACTTTTAGAAAATTCCACACATTCCCGCCCTGCATTCATTGACATTCGACGGGTTCCTACTACAGAAATACAGGAATTTCTCAAAATTTTGATGTTGCCACGATAGAACAATAAGAATGGCGGATCAGAAATCTCCCGCAATGATGCAGGATATTCCTCGTCTGTGCATAAAACCATAGAAATGTTCAATTTCTCGATTAAATGCAAATCCTGTTGTGCCTGACGAAGGACAAATTTGCCGTTCCATCTGGCTCTGGACTTTCTGCCAATAATTGTTGAAATATCTTCTATAGACTGTACTATGACATTATGTAAACTGTCAAGTTTTTTTATTAGTTTTATTTTTTCGCCAGTAGACAGAAAAGTCATACGACACAGGACCAGACAAAGAAGCTTATCTTCTCTGCAGGTTATGTCCATTTACTCTCCAAATTCAGTTTTTACGGCAATTACCTGCTGTTTTAACTCTTCAGCCATCTTTTTCTTATCAGCAGATTTAGTAGAAGCGATAAATCTGTCATAAATTTCAATAGCTTTGTCAAATTCGTATGTTTCGTAATAGCATCGGCCAAGAAGAATCATTCCATCAAGATGATTTTTCTCTACAGAAAGCAAAGTCTCAAGATGAGGAACTGCTTTTTCCGGCTGTTTTAATTCAAAATCATACAATACAGCAAGAGCATAAAGGGCACGTGCAAATTTTGGTTCAATTTTGATTGCATGACTATATGCATCTTCAGCAACTTTAAGATAAGCAAGTCTGGATTTTTTTGCTTCTTCAGATGAAGTATATCCCTTTGTAAGACAATCCTTACATAATTTTCCAAGAGAGCGACCACATCCAGGACAATAGCCGGGAATCATATCCCTTGGCTTGTCATTAACCTTGGCCCTACAAGCTTCACTACAAGGTTCATCCAGATCCTTTCCACAACCCTCACAGGCTCCAGGAATCGGGAATGATGTATTAGCGATATATGAAGAACAAAGTCCTACATAATAATATAAATTCTGGTTATCAGGATAATACTCAAGGGC
Source organism: Treponema sp. (assembly GCA_018385415.1). Taxonomy (GTDB): domain Bacteria; phylum Spirochaetota; class Spirochaetia; order Treponematales; family Treponemataceae; genus Treponema_D. Next base: position 33,801 of record JAHAZA010000024.1, read on the forward strand.
TGTCTGAAAGCTTTTTAAAGCTTCGCCATACATTTTTTTATCAAGATATTTGGTACCGACAATTTTATGCCAGATACCAATCTGCCCCTGTGCAATCTGAATATCAGCAACTCTTTCTTCATACTTGCTTATTGCGTCTTTGTACTCTTCTATCGTAGTTGGAGATCCAACACCTTCTTCAATATGTTGCATACGAATAATAGTCTTATTTGATTTAGTACATGACAAAAAACTTAATAAAGAAACTGAAACTGCAATAACTGCAAAAAATGAACTCTTTTTCATGTTCCCCCCACAAAAAACTGAAAAAATTAAAATAGATTTGAACTGTATTTAGAATATATTTTGAATTTCCTAAAAAGTAAAGAGAAAAGCTTCTGCTAAAAACTTTTATTAAAATTATCTACTCATCAACATCCTTCAGTGCATTCTTATGCCCTGGAAAATATTGATGATGAGCATCCTCAAGCTGTTTATCAGTTACATGAGTGTAAATTTGTGTTGTAGCAAGATCCGAATGTCCAAGAAGTTCCTGTACACTTATCAGATCAGCTCCTCCTTCCAGAAGATGCGTTGCAAAGGAATGTCGCAAAGTATGAACTTTTGCATCAATACCTGTAATGGCCTGAATCTGCTTAAATTTTTTCCAGATTCCTTTACGGGAAATAGCCTGCCCCCTGAAGTTTACAAAAACTTCAGGTACAACTTTATCTCCAACCAATGTTGGTCTAACTTCATTCAAATACTTTTCAAGGATTTCTTTTGCCTCTTTTCCAAAAGGAATTACCCTCTCTTTTCCACCCTTTCCCTTTACCAGAATAAACATTTCATGAAGATGAAGATTAACAATTTTCAAAGAGCAGCATTCAGAAATTCTAAGCCCACAGGAATAAATAAGTTCAAATATAGCTTTATCTCTGATGCCCAGAGGAGTTGAAATATCTATCGATGAAAGAAGCAGTTCAATTTCGTTTCGTGTAAGTACAGCAGGAAGAGTTTTCGCAAGTTTCGGACGATCAAGAACAAGTGCATAGTTTTCTGTCCAGTATTTTTCTCTTACAAGAAATTCCCCTAATGCACGAAGTCCTGACAAATCTTTGGCAAGGGTTATTTCAGAAATTCCTTGAGCCTTTCGCCACACACTATAATAAATTAAATCTTTAGAAGTAACTTTAGAAAGTTTTAGATGCCTGTCCTGGCACCACAGGAGAAATATTTCTGCAGAAATTCGATAAGTCATAGCCGTAAGCTGACGGTTTCTTTCAGCCATCAGCAAATCGGCATAAAACTGATCAAGGAATGCATCGAGGCGCATTATCTGTCGTCTCTAAGATTTATTTCCCTTGATAAACGACGACGGCATGCTGGTTTAGTAATATCATTTACATCAATTTCGCTGGAATTAGGATTATATCCACCATTCGAAGATGGCATTCCACGGCGATATGAAGATGCAAGTGCATCACCTAATGAGTGACCTTCTTTAGGTGTCTGAGGACGAGGAGGAATTGCTGACTGTGCTTCGCATGAAGGAGAAACCCCTGCTTCTGTAGCTGCAAAAATTGATGGTTTATTAGGAGAATCAAAAGAAGCAACATCTTTTTTTAATAATTCATCAAATTCATCTTCTGAGAAAACATTATCATTTACTTTCTTAACAGAAGAATTTTGAATTGAATTTGAAGATGAACTTCCTGTAAAGCCTGTTGCAATAACAGTAACAGAAACTTCGTCATCTGCCATTTCAGGATCAATTACATGACCAAAGTATACTTTGTGGAATGGATCTGCTGTTGCAGTAATAATATTTGAAATTTCTGTAACTTCATTAAGACGGAGGCTATCGCTGGCAGTAATATTAATAAGAAGTGTTTTTGCACCATCAATATTAATATCCTGAAGCAATGGATTATTAATTGCCTGATTAGCAGCATCTGCAGCACGATTTGCACCTTTTCCAAGGCCAATTCCAAGAAGTGCATCGCCCTGTCCTGCCATTGTTGCTCTGATATCTGCAAAGTCAGTATTGATTTCTCCAGAACTGATAATGATATTTGAAATACCTTTAATTGCCTGATTAAGAACATTATCAGCAAGGAGGTATGCATCACGCATTGTAATATCTTCTTTGTTTTTCAAAAGCTGTTCATTAGGAATTACAATAAGGGAATCTACGTTTTCACGAAGTTTTTCAATTCCTTCAAGGGCATAATTCATGCGGGCTGGACCTTCAAAACTAAAAGGTGTTGTAACAATACCAACTGTAAGGCAGCCTAATTCTTTTGCAATTGAAGCAACAACAGGAGCGCTACCAGTTCCAGTTCCACCACCCATTCCGGCAGTGATAAATACCATATCAGCACCTGTCAATGAATTTTTGATAGTTTCACGATCTTCTTCAGCAGCTTTGCATCCAACTTCCGGATTACCACCTGCACCGAGACCACCTGTAAGTTTCTGTCCGATTGGGATTCTTACTGGAGCTGTTGATTTATTCAAAGCCTGTAAGTCAGTATTAATAACCATAAACTCAACGTGTTCAACACCTTCTGAAAGCATACGGTTAATTGCGTTTGAACCACCGCCACCACAACCAATAGCAACCAAAACTGCTGGTGTAGGTTTTGCAAGTTCACCACTTACTGTATTTACAACTTCATGTTCCATCATTTTATTCCTCCCAAACCCAATAGCTTTTAGCAATTTCCCCTATTGCAAAAACTTAGAACAATTGTTTAAAAAATCTGTTTAAATATTCGTTTTAAGAATCCTTCTTTACTGCCTTTTGAAGACATGCCTTTTCTTGATGCATTATCCGAAATACCAGAATACTTTTTCTGAGATTGAATAAGCCCTATTACTGTTGCATATTCAGGTTTCTTGTATTCATCACTTCTTCCACCAAGATTTTCAGGATTTCCTGGTCTTACAGCTGATGTTCCGAACACATACTGAGCAAGTTCAACAACACCAGGCATTTGTGCTCCACCACCTGTAAGAATAATATTTCCATCAAGACGACGCAAGTCTGTCTTGTGAACAATTTCATTTCTAACCATTGCAAAAATTTCTTCAACTCGTGGCTGAATAATATCACAAAGGTCCACTTGAGTCGCCATTTCTGGTGGTCTTCCACCAACTCCAGGAATAGGAACTTCATAATTTGTCTGAAGAGCTTCTTCAAAACAGCAGCCTGATTCCAGCTTAATTTTTTCTGCTACCGCAAATGGGATTCCCAATTCCATAGAAATATCACTTGTAACAAAATTCTGACCAACAGGAATTGAAAGACTGCAAACTGATGCACCATCATTCAATACAAGAACATCAGTTGTACCAGCACCCAGATCAATAATAATCGATCCCATATCAAGTTCATCTTCATGCGCAACTGCCTGAACCTGTGCAAGAGTCTTTAACCAGACTTTATCCAGTTCATAACCTGCTCTGTTAATACATGAAGTAACATTCTGAATTGAAGTTTTAGATGCAGTTACAATATGTACATCTGTTTCAAGACGAACACCCATCATATCGATAGGATCTTTAATTCCACCTATTCCATCAACTATAAAGTCTCTTGGAATAACATGCAAAAAATCTCTATCTAAAGGAATTAATGTTGCACAAGCAGAATCAAGAGCATTATCCTTGTCCTGCTGTGTAATTTCACGAGCACGATGATTTTTATTTGCTACAGCTGCAAGTCCATGTGAATTATAACTTTCAATCTGTGAACCACCGATTCCTGTTACACAGGAAAAAACCTCAAGGCCGGCATTCTGTTCCGCAGCTTCAACAGCATCTTTAATAGCTGTAATTGCAGCTTCAATATTTATAATAGTTCCATTGCGTACACCATTAGAAGGTCTGGTTGCAAGCCCTACAATCTGAACTTTATCATCTTCAGTTACTTCACCAATAGCAACACGAATATTGCTTGTGCCAATATCAAGGCCGACAATTACATCAGTCAAGATTCTCTCCTCCCACATCCTTACTAACGGCAGTCCTATATGATACAGCATCGTATCTTAAATCAATTTCAGTAACATCTGGTTCAAGACTGTTTACAACGTCAAGAACAACCATCATAAACTGCAATGATTCCTCGTTAAGGGAACGACCTGTCAAAACTCTGATTTTTGAATTTACAGGAATAAGCATCAGTTCATAATTTCCGTAAGTTTTTGGAACAACACAAATTTCAGAAATTGCTGCAAAATACTTCTGAGGAAGAACCTGAATTTTTGCAATCTGTTCAATAAGAACACGATATTTAGCAGGAATTCTCATTCCTTCTGCAAGATGTTCAACAGGAATTCCAGAGATAATTGGAACTGAACCGTCTTCTGCCACATTACCGCTTGTATTTGAGAATAATACACCATTTTTATCAATTTGAATAGGTACTGTGCGGCCATTATCGTTTACAAACATCATTGCAACGCTTTCACGTTCAGTGATAGAAATTTTTATTTTATCCGGGAAAGATTTTTCGATGTTTACACTGTCAATTCCGGAAACAGCAGAAAGTCTCGAAGCAGCTCCTTCTGTGTCAAATGTAAACCAGTTATTTACAGGAAGCTCTGCAAGTAAACTCATCAATTGTTCTGTAGAATAATTACTGTTTCCTGAGAATACGATTTTTGGTTCTCCCATACTTGGATGAACTACTTTTAAAAGAAAAAGCTCTGCAAGAAGTACTGCTACAAGTGCAATTACAAGAATCTTAATCCACTTGAAAAACTTAGCATCTTTTTCCTTTTTGTATTTTTCGCTTACCTCATATTGTTCAAATTCTGCAAGTAAACTTAAATCACTCATTCCCCTTTCCTACCTGTAAAAAAACTGACATCAAGATCTTCGTAATTAGTACTCTGATTCTGAGCAGCAGACTTTTCTGAATATAATGTGTCCGAATCACATTTTGATGCATTAATAATAAATCCACACATACAAAGTGTTACAATAATTGATGAACCACCACTTGAGAAAAATGGAAGTGGGATACCTGTTGTTGGGAGAGCACCAGATACGACACCAACATTCACCAGCGACTGTAAGAAAATGCATGCAGCGCAACCGAAAGTTCCATATGCTGAAAAACGATCAGGACACTTCAATGCAATTCTAATTGCCTTATATGTAAAAAAGATTAAAAGTACAAAATATAAAATAACTCCAATATACCCCATTGCTTCTGTCCAGCCGGCAAAAATATAGTCAGACTGAACTTCCGGGATTTTATTAAGCTTTTCCAGTCCCTCTCCAATTCCCTGTCCCCAGAAACCACCTGTAGTAATTGCACGTTTTGATGCAATTATCTGATAATTCAAGGAATCTGCAAATCTGTCAGGATTAATAAAACCTGCAATACGATTTACACGATACTGTTCTGTAAGTATAAGAAGTATAGTAGCAGGAACAGCCAGAATACAGAAAGGAAGAAGCCACAGCATTTTTGCATCAGCTATATAGAACATTAAAAGTCCTATTACCAGAATAAACATTCCTGTTGAAAAATCCTTTTGTCCAAATACAAGAGCAACACATAATGAAAGTGAAACTACTGCAGGACTTACAGTTTTATCTTCAGCAAGATCATCCTTTCTGCAATATTTATCAAAGTAATTTGCCAAAAACAAAATTACTGCAAATTTTAACAATTCAGATGGCTGAAATGAGAAGAATGGCATTTTAATCCATCTGTATGCATTATGACCCTCAACTCTTATTCCAGGAATAAATGTCATAACACAAAGTAAAAGAGTAATTCCTGAAAATGCAGGAAGAAATTTTCTCTGTTTGTTAAGTGGGAATATTGCAAAAAACAGAAGGCCTGCAAAACCAACCAGACTTGCAATAAGCTGACGTTTAAGAAAATACATGGAATCATTCATGATTTTCTGTCCTGAAGCACTGGAACATACAAACAAAGTAAATATTCCAATTCCCCACATAAGAATTACTGAGATAATAAAACTGGTGTCACTCTTTCTGTAAATTTCAGAAGAGCGCTCTGGAATAAAATTCAACTCTGCCATTTTATTCTTACTTCTCTTCTTTATTTTCGATTACTTCCTCAAGAATCTTTTCAAGATGCATTCCGTGTGAAGCTTTTACAAAAATGAAATCATCGTCCTTAAGATAATTCAAAAGACCTGATGTTAATTTTTTAAGATTATCTTCTTCAAGGTCAGAATAATATTCGAGATTATGACAACCACCAAGCTTTGCAGCATTAGCAGCATTTTCCATATCGCGTCCTGCAAAAATCAACAGGTCAGGTTTTGCAACAACAGCGGCGGCTCCTACTCTTGTATGAGCATTTACAGATTCTGTTCCTAACTCAAACATATCACCAAGAATAAATATTTTTCGCCCCTTAACCTGAAGACCAGCACACATTTCCAAAGCACTTTCCATTGAATCCGGATTTGCATTGTAGCAGTCTTCTAGTACTGTGATTTTTTTCTGAATACCTTTACTGTCTTTTTTAGTAACTGCAACCTTTACACTGCTTCTTCCTTCTGGTGGCTTTAATGTATTAATTCCCTGAGCAATCTGTTCTGCACTAATTCCAAGTGCTTTTGCCATAGCAATAACACTAAGTGCATTAAGATAATTATAGCTTCCAGGAATTTTTAAAATACATTCAATTCCATCAATGCTGAATTTTGTTCCGTTAACACCAAGATCTTCAATAAATTTTACACCACTTTCTGCTTCTGGAATATCAGCACCAAAGTAAACAACTTTTCCTTCAACACCTTTAGCAAGGAATCTTGCATAATCATCTTTAATATGAATAACTGCAAAACCATCTCGTTTGATGTATTTAAAAATCTTTTTCTTTTCTGCAGCAATATTATCACGGCTACCTAAGATACCGATATGAGCAGTTCCAATATTTGTAATAATTGCATTGGCAGGTTTAAATACCTTTGCTATTTCACCAATTTCATTTTCACGATTCATTCCCATTTCAAAAAGGGCTGCTTCATGTTCTTTACGAATATTGAATACAGACAAAGGAAGACCTGTTTCAGAATTGAAGTTTCCAACTGTGGCAATAAGGTTATATTTCTGTCTGAGAATATTTGCCATAATTTCTTTGGTTGTAGTTTTTCCACTAGAACCAGTAATTGCAATTTTTACAAGATGCGGAAATTTTGTTACATAAACGCGTGCAGCATCCTGTAAAGCATGAAGATTATTATTAACAACGACAAATGTAACCTTAGGATTTTCACTTGCAAGAGACATATACTTTCTTTCATCTTCTTCATAAATACTTTTTGTTACAAAAATAACAGAAGCACCTTTTTCAATTGCCTGTGGAATATATTTGTGGCCATCCTGAAATTCACCAATAAGAGGAACAAACAAAGCTCCAGGAACAACCTGGCGACTGTCAATTGCCACAGATGTAAAAGAAAAGTTTTTAATATTTTCCGCAAGGCCGACAATTTTACCGTGTACAGCATTTTTGAGTTCTTTAATTGTTAATAAACTTTCCTGCATCTGTTCCATTTTATATAACCACTTTATTTGCTTTCACTTTTCTTATTCATTTCAACACGAACAATTTCTTCTGTTTCAGCCTTATGCATGTCAAGTTCATTTTCTGCAATATTACCAATTCTCTGTGCACTTGAAAGCAGGCTGATATCTGTTATTAATTTTTTATTTTCCTCTACAAGCTTAATCTGTTTTTTTTCAAGTTCCTCAACTTCACGCTGTATTTTCATATAACGTTCAGCCTGAATTGCATTTAAAATCAAAAGACCTGGAATCATTATAGCAATAACAATATAGAAAATAGTCTTAAACCCATTTTTTACAGAAGCTGATTTAAATACTTTTTTAACTTTTGTATTGTCTGACATTCTCCCACTCCTTTGTTTTAAAGAGTATGAAATTTCCCCACTTTCCTACCCCTCAGATGCATGCATTAAAGAATAAGCTAGATGCTTACATCTCTTAAATGCAATTGTCCTGCATCCTTTATTTTTCTAACCACCCTAAGTTTAGCGCTGCGTGATGGTGAATTAATCTTTACTTCATCTTCTGTTGGTCCAACCGGCTTTCTTGTAATAATTTCAGCACAAGGTGTACCGCCACATTTACATGTTGGATACTCTTGAGGGCAGACACATTCTTTTCCAAGATTTCTGAAAAAGTTCTTTACGATTCTGTCTTCAAGGGAATGGAAAGTTATTACTCCCATTTTTCCACCTGGTTTTAAGCAATTAAATGCATCAAACAATGCTTTTGGAAGATGTCCAAGCTCATCGTTTACTGCAATTCTAATTGCCTGAAAAGTCCTCGTTGCTGGATGAATTGGCCCATGACGATACTTTTCTGGAACGCAGTCATAAATTATGTCAGCCAGTGCCTTTGACGAAGAAATCTCTCCACCTGCACGCTCATTCACAATCGCAGACGCGATTTTCCTGCTTAACTTCTCTTCTCCATAGAGAAAAATAAGATCAGCAAGACGTTTTTCCGGATAAGTGTTTACAATTTCATAAGCAGACACTGTTCCGTTTTCGTTCAAACGCATATCTAATGGCTCATCATAACGGAAAGAAAAACCGCGGTTTGACTTTTCATAATGAAAAACCGAAATTCCTAAATCAAACAAAATCAAATCAGGCTTAACAAAATCCGATGGATAGTTAGCATAAAAATCATTGAACCATCCGTTAAAGAATTTTGCACGTTCACCATAAACGCTTAAACGTTCTTTAGCCCTGGCCTGAATTGTAGAATCTGCATCAAGTCCGCAGATTTTAAGACCTGGAAATTTTTTTAAAAAAGCATTTGTGTGACCTCCTTCTCCCAAAGTTGAATCAATCATAAATGCATCATTTTCAAAAGGTTCCCCAACTGGACTCAAATATTTGAGACACTCATTCAGTAAAACCGGTGTATGAACAATTTCCAAAACTTACGACCTTAAAACTTAATAGCATTAAGCCCTTCTGCAGCATCAAGGAATGAACTTTCAGTTTCAGCAAGATATTTTTCATAAGCTTCTGAATCCCAAAGTTCAATGTACTTATCAATGCCTAAAAGTACACAATCCTTTGTTAAGCCTGCATATTCTCTCAAGCTCTGTGGAATTGAAAGGCGTCCAGATTTATCAAATTCAACCTCCTGAGCTGGTGCAATTAAACGTCTTAAAACAAGACGGTTCTTTGCATCAAATGGAGATGCTGATTCCATAAGCTTTGTAGAAAGGTTTTTCCACTCTTCTGGAGTAAAAAGCCATAAACAATGGTCTAAAGCTTGTGTAACGATAAGAGTAGTTTCATTCAATTCCTGACGAAGCTTAACAGGAAACGAAATTCTGCCTTTTTCATCAAGGGTGTTATTGTACTCACCAGTTAACAACTCCATACCACTATTTACCACTTTTTCCCACAATTTCCCACTTAACTATCATTTTATCAAAGAAATTCATAAAGTCAACCACTTTTTTTACCGATAATAGTTAGAATGAATTTTTTTTCAAAAAAATACTTTAAAGATGTAAAGTATAAATTTTAAAAGTACTTTACAAAATTTCCCAATGAAAATAGAAAAAAAGCCCTTTAACACTCTCAACGAATCCCAGCTTCACCACACCCTTAAAGTTTATTTCTCTGCACAGAAGGAAAATTCAAAAATGGAAGTTCCTTACAAACAGTGGATCTGCGACATAGAAACTCAGGATCAGGGAATTATAGAAATTCAGACAGGCGGATTAACTCCCCTTAAGGCAAAAATAAAGGAAGCAATAAAAGATAAAAGGAATATAACAGTAGTAAGTCCAATAATTACAGAAAAGAAAATAGAAGTTTATACAAAAGACGGAATTTTAATTTCAAAACGAAAAAGTCCCAAAAAAGAAAACTTATTTGATGTATTGAAAAAACTTACTGCAATTTATGATTTACTATTAAGCAGATACTTAACAATAATATTTATAGAAGTAAAAATAACGGAACAGCGCGTTCAAACCGAAGATAAAATACAGCTTCGAAATAAAAGCCGTCACTTTATGAAAAACTGGTACAAATCTGGAAAAGAACTTTCAGAGATTGGAAATCAATATCAATTTCATGGTAAATCTTCATATCTTAGATTACTTCCTTCTCTACCAGCAGAATTTTCTTCACTGGAATTACAAGAAGCCTTAAACACAAAGGACTACCCGACCAATGCAAAAAAGCAGGCAAATCTTATACTTTGGCTATATTCAAGAATGAATTTAATATTTTTAACAGAGAAGAAAGGACGAAGATTATATTATAGATTAAATAAAAAATAATTTTAGAGAAGAAATTATAACATTTCAATTTTTAAAGAAATACAATTTTAAAATAAAAATAGCGGGATTTAATCCCGCTATTTTTATCGAAGAACCTTTAAGTTCTTCAGCATATACTACCAGTTATCTGGCATATCGTCTTCATCGCGATTCTGCAATTCGAACAAGTCTGTTACAGCACGCAAGTCATCAAGGTAGATATAGTATGTACCACGAGCAAGCATTGGATTACAGTCAATTCTGAATCCAACAACGCGAAGACCTGGTTTATCACCATAATATGGGCTTGACTGAACGATTCCATGTTCTCCATCCGGACTAGGTGGAACAGCAAGAGTCATCTGCTTCCAACCAGAGAATCCAAGGTTTCCAAGGTACAATTCATAATTATGTCCGAAGTAATCCTGTACAAGAACGTACATATCATGATTTGCATTACGACCTGCAACCCACATTGAAATAGTCTTTGTAGTTCCTTCAATAGGAAGTGGACGAACTGCTGTAATGTAAATTGAGTTTACACCACGGCGGAAGAACTGAACTTTAACACCCAGTACGTGTGTATCAAGATCTTCATTTCCTTCATCTTCTTCAAGAACTTCTTTTGCAGCTGGGCTTCCTTCGAAAAGACGAGCAGAAATAACACCTGCATCTGGAGAAATATGAACGTTCCATGCACCGTCACGTTCAAATTTTTCAACTGAAACTTCTCTCAAAGCACTTGCAGCAGAACCTGTTCCCATATCTTCTGAGTTTGGTTCAGCAAGGCTTTTTGACTGAGCAAATACCATACCTGCAGCAAAAAGAAGAGCTGCAGCTGAAATAAGAATCTTTTTCATTATTTTCCGTCCTTAGCTGTTTCGTCATCACCGAAATCAGCCTTCTGAAGTTCATAACCATCAAAGATATATGCAAGAGCACCTGTTGAGTACTTAAAGTGATCAAAGTAAACAACATAGTCATCTACGTATTCAGCTGGGTCTGTTGTAATTCTAAAAGCAACAAATGTCATCTGTTCTGGACCTGAGCGGAGACGTGAGTGCTGGCGAATGTAAGTAGGAATATCTACAATAATATTTCTCCAACCGTCAAATGCAAGGTTTCCAGCGTGAATGATGTGGATGCGTCCATCAGCATCGCGTACAAGAACATCGAGGAAGTACAAGTAGTGAGCTCCCCATACCCAGAAGTCGAGAGTCTTTACATTTCCTCTAAATGGAATTTCATATGGTTTTCCATCTTTTTCTGGATAAATTTCAATCCAGTTATCACCTTTACGGTCAAACTTAGTTTTAACACCAATTACCTTATGTGTATCTTCAGGATTTGTTACTGCCTTGAGGCTGTTTGGCATAGCTTCGAAAGTATTGATGATAGGATAGTTTTCAGTAACAAAGCGGCTTGCCTGAACATTCCATGTCCAAGTTACAGCATCGTTAGTGCCATCGAAATCATCGATCATTACAGTCTCTACACTTCTAGAAGGAGCCTGACTAAATGCAGGAATTCCAACAGTAAGAAGGAGAGCAAAACTAGCAAAGAGAATTAAGCCCTTTTTCATTTAAAACTCCTTAAAATCTATCTCCTAGTATCAGAAGACAGTTTCATACTTTTATTATCGGAAAATTAATATATTCACAATAGTAATTTGTTTTATTATATTTCTAACTAATTCCTTTGTCAAACTGTATTTTCAGTATTTTTACTCTTACTTGAAAAAAACTCGTTAAATCTGTATATTCTATATTAAAAGGAATTAAACAGATTTCTTTATATATTTGTATATCCTTATAAGGAGAAATTATGGCTAACGTAAGTTACAAAGAACTCGGTCTTGTAAACACAAAAGAAATGTTTGCAAAGGCATTCAAAGGCGGATATGCTATTCCAGCATATAACTTCAATAACATGGAACAGTTGCAGGCAATTGTACAGGCTGCAGTTGAAACAAAATCACCAGTTATCCTTCAGGTTTCTAAAGGTGCTCGTGCTTATGCTAACGCTACTCTCCTCCGCTACATGGCTCAGGGTGCTGTAGAATATGCAAAAGAACTTGGTTGTCCAAACCCACAGATCGTTCTTCACTTGGATCACGGTCCAAACTTCGAAACATGTAAAGACTGTATCGACAACGGATTCTCTTCGGTAATGTTCGACGGATCAGCTCTTCCTTACGATGAAAACGTAGCAGAAACAAAGAAAGTTGTTGAATATGCTCACGCACACGATGTTACAGTAGAAGCTGAACTCGGTGTTCTCGGTGGTGTAGAAGATGACGTAGCTGCTGAAGAATCAAAATATACAAAACCAGAAGAAGTTGTAGACTTCGTTACAAAAACAGGTTGTGACTCACTTGCAATCTCAATCGGAACATCACATGGTCGTTGTAAATTCACACCAGCTCAGTGTACACGCGGAGCTGACGGTGTTTTGAATCCACCACCATTGGCATTCGACATCCTCGAAAAAGTTTCTGAAAAACTAGGTGACTTCCCAATCGTACTCCATGGATCTTCTTCAGTTCCACAGGAATATGTAAAAGAGATTGAAAAATACGGCGGTTCTATCCCAGATTCAGTTGGTATTCCAGAAGAACAGCTCCGTAAAGCAGCTAAATTGGCTGTATGTAAGATTAACATCGACTCTGATGGACGTCTTGCTATGACTGCTGCAGTTCGCAAACACCTGGCAGAAA
>JAHAZA010000029.1 GCA_018385415.1 Treponema sp.
CAGGATTTGTTTCTGGATGTGCCACTACAAAGTCTTCAATCATTTTATCTGCACGATGACGAGCCTGACATTCCAGACAGTCAATCATTGGATCAGAGAAGTGATCAGCGTGTCCAGAAGCTTTCCATGTTGTATGATGCTGGAAAATTGAAGAATCAAGACCAACAACATCATCATGAAGCTGAGTCATGTAATGCCACCATTCATTCTGAATGTTTCTCTTGAATTCAACACCTAAAGGACCATAGTCCCAGGCACCTGCCTGTCCACCATAAATTTCTGAAGCCTGATAAACAAATCCGCGTCTCTTACAAAGAGAAATGATTTTGTCCAATGTACATGCATGTACGTCTTTTTCGTTTGCCATTTTTTACTCCTATGTTACGACCCTGGCGTGAGCCGTTTTAGATTCTTATCATTTCATTTGGAATGTGAATTTTATAATACCACAAATAAAATCTAGTGTATAGACACTTAATTTTTAGCATGATATATTTAGATTATGGCAATTATTGAAGTAAGCGACTTATGTAAAGATTATCAGATGGGTAAAACTACAGTTCATGCTGTAAACAAAGCAAGTTTTAAAATTGAACAAGGGGAATTTGCAGCTCTTTCAGGTCCTTCTGGAAGCGGTAAATCAACTCTATTAAACTTAATGGGTTTAATTGACTTACCCACATCAGGTCATATTACATTAAACGGTGTAAATGTTTATGAAAAATATGATTTACCTTCATTAAAATCGATTCCTTCAAAACTGGATAATCATATTACATCCCTTCGCCGTCAGAACCTTGGATTTATTTTCCAAAACTTCAATCTTATTCAGGTTCTCAATGTTTATGAAAACATTGAACTTCCATTAAAGCTTGGTGAACTTCCAGCAGAAAGAGCCATGACACAAGCTCAGAAAAATGAATGGATAGATTTTCTTATTGAAACTGTAGGACTTACAAACTGGAAAAACCACAAGCCTACAGAACTTTCCGGAGGACAGCGTCAACGCGTTGCAATTGCAAGAGCCCTTGCAACAAAAGCTCCAATTATTTTTGCCGATGAACCTACAGCAAACCTGGACTCCAAAAACGGCGATCAGATTCTCGCTCTCATGAAAAAATTAAATCATGAATTAAAAACAACTTTTATTTTTTCAACCCATGATTCAAAGATTGTCGAAATGTCAGATCATGTAATTAAAATCAAAGACGGAATTATTCTTGAAGCATAAGATTTATTAAAATAAGCTTAACTAAAACGCAACATTGAGCTTAAGTTGTACACCAAGACCAACTTTACAAATTGATCCATAATAAATAGGAATTCCCAAGTCAAGATCTGCATTAGGTAAAATATTATGAATCTTTACACCAGGAACAATAGTTCCGTATTTATTTCCAAAATCATGAAAATATTTTACCGCAGCTGTAAACTGGGAACCATTAATATGTACCCATGCTCCCTCAAATGCAAGATACTGGTTAAAATACAATGAAAGATCTTTAGGCTCTTCAAATCCAAGTCCAGTCCAATCAAGAACAAACTGATATTCAAGAATAAATCCCAAATTTACCTTTTCTCTTGTTGCCCACCAGACACTTGCAGTACCACGCATTCTTGGTGCTGTTACAGCATTATTTGCATTAACCTGAATATGTGTCAAATATTGTGTGTAAAAATGGAAATCACCCAATTGAAAGTTAACATCAACCCCCAATGCTGGTGGAAGTTTATGGTCATCATTCTCAGCCCATGTTTTTGCAAAAATATCAAATGATAAATTGTTAAGATTACATTCAATCATTGCAGCATAGGAAAAATCGTTTATTGCTATTTTACTCCACTCAGTTCTGTCGTAACTAGGATGCTCTGTTAAATAATGTGTATAATCATAATAATTGATAAGACCTGTTATGTTTAAGCGCCAGATTGGAACAGACATCATAACTGTAAATTTTGCATTATCAGGATCTATCAAGTCATCTGTAAGAACATTTTCAGGATTATATATATTGTCATAACTATTTCGTTCACTAGTACCTGCAGCATCATCAAGAATGTTTGTATCAAAAATTCTTGCACTACCCCATTTTACTTCTTTCTTTCCTGCAGTGATAAAGGCAAAATCCCAAAGTGAATAGTTTATATACAGTTCATATAAGCCTGCTTGCATTTTTGGAAAATTTGCAAGAAGGGAGCCTCTGATAGAAAAATAATCATTTGGCTTACTTCCAAAAGAAATTGTGGAATCAAAAGTTGCACCAGGTACAACTTCCCCAGGGTAGAAATAAAAAAAACCACCTAAACGAGATTCCAGATTACCTGTTAAAATAATACCTCTTTTTTTTGAAGATTCACCATTTTGTGAATCAACTGGCGATGTGACAATGGCTTCTGTATCTTCGCTATCATCAAAAAGATTGTCGAAATTTTCATCATCAAGCAAAGCATCAGAATCAAAGGTGTCATGGGAATTTTCAAGAGTTAAATTATCATCATTATCTGAATTAACAACAAAATCAGATGAAACCTCCTGTTCCATCTGATTTTCTAATAAAAGAGCATCGTTGGAATTATCTTCTGCAGTCTGAGCAGAAACAGCACTTATTGAAATAGAAAGGCAGGCTGTAAAAATCACCAGCCTGCAGATTAATTTTATCATAGTCAGTCTTTAGAAACCCATCTCCTGAAGGAATTGCTTCGAGTATACTACATTAGACTGCTTTTGAAAAGTAACATTAGAAATGGAAATCTGAGTTTTTTCGTACTGCATCTTCCCATCAATTTTTGTACCACGAAGATTATCTACAACAAGCATTCCGCCTGGTACATAACGTTCACCTACTTTCTGATAACTAGGAATTGCTGTAGTACGGAGCAGCTGTCCTGAAAGACTGTAATCTTCCTTTTTACGAATCAAGCCGTCATCTTTACTTACCCAAAGCTTGATTACAGAATAATCAACATTTTTCGTTTTAGCTGTTAATTCATAAAGAACACAATCAAATTTTCCTAATTTTACTTCACTGAAACTTTTGATATCATAATCTTTTGCAAAAGTGAATGGAACTAAGTCACTATTATTTATAGATGAATTCTGGAACTTATTTCTTGCCGATGTAAAAGTAAACTGCTTATCTCTTGGATCATAAAACCAGATTGAATCATCAAACTGAACGTATCCCTTACCCTTATCTGCATCCGGACCTGTTATCAAAATAGTAAACATATTCTTTGAATCACGGCGATACATAACAGCTGTTGTAACAGACTTTCCAGCTCCCGGTTTATCAGTTACAACTGTATAGTTTGCTTTATAATCTGTTCCGGCGAAACTTGTGTTTTTGTCTGCTTTTTCAAGAAGAGCTTTTGCCTGAGTCTGAGTTACCTGAGCACTCAGTGAACTTAAAGCACAAAATCCTGTAATTGCTGTCAAAATAATATTTTTTAATGTCATTTTCATAAATTTGCCTCCTAAACAGGCTGATAAATTAAGTTGTTGCAGTAATTGCACCAACAGGGCTTACTCGAACTAACTTTCTTAATGTAAACAACACAGATACTAGTGTAGTTACAATGATAACTGTTACAAATCCAAGGATTTTAAGTCCATTTATATCAGGAAGAAGATATCCTCCAGTAAGGAACAAGTCAAATCCGGAAATAAATGAAAGATTAAACAATGATGCAATTTTAGCAATAATAAGTGAAAAAATAAAACCTGTTAACCCACCAGCAAGAAGTAAAGTAAATGCTTCTGTGATAAAAAGTCGCATAATTCCAGAAGGATTCATTCCAAGGGCCCTTAAGGTTCCGCTTTCTACACTGCGTTTAATAACAATTACTCTGTATGTACTGGAAATTCCTACAGAAATAATAATTGCAAGCAGCACAATAATTGCAATAACAATCAGCTGCAAAGCCTGAACAAGAAGCTTAAGATTTGAAACATTTGATTCAAGGGAAATCAAAACATATTTATCAGTTGTATGTGTTTCAAATTCTTTATAGAAATCTTCTTTATCCATTCCAAGAGGATACATATCAACTTTAGCTTCAAGCTTTTTCTGAAGCTTCATTCTTTCGATTAACGATGGCATACCGTCAGGATAATACATACAGATTCTGTTTACCTGAGGTGGATTCATATCAGCTACTTTCATCAAGCCTGAATAATTAACATATGATGTATACATTCCGAAAACACTGGAATCCTGGAAAATTCCGGTTACTACAAAGTTGGAAGTATTTTTATAACCATCAGCTGTTGTCATATATAATGTTATTTCATCACCCACATGGCAGCCAAGTTTTTTTGCAAGCGGTTGTGAAATTAAAACAAGATTTTCAATTTCAGGATTATAGTAAGTTCCTTCAACAAAAGTAAATTTTTCAAACAGGGCTTTTTCATGTTGAAAATCTACACCGTAAATAACGCGTTGTCTTACACTCATTCCTTCAAAATAGAAGCTTTCATTACGGGCATCGTAGTTATAACGTTTTGAAATTACAACTGAATCATCATCAATACATTCTTTAAGGATTTCAATTGCTTTGTCTGCATCACTTTCATCATTACTTAAAGACTTTCCACCAAGAAGCTGCAAATCTCCCCCATAATACTGTCGGGCTTTTTCATTCATAGATGCAATCATTCCATCTGTAATCATAATTGCACTGAGCATAAGACAAATACCAACAGCACATACTGCAAAAAGTGATTTGTATTGACGTCGTCGTTCAATAATTGATTTTATGGCAATCTTAAAATAAAACATCTGATACAGTCCTTAACCTAAATATGTTCCATTGCAACAACAGGGCTTGTATCAAGTGCAATATGAACAGGATAAAGCCATCCAATAACAGCAAGAAGCAATGAGAGAAGCATTCCACTTGCAAGATTTGTAAGAGTAACAGTTGTCTTTAACTGGTTACCACCAAAGAGCTGTACAAGATATGAATTTGAGAAAGTAATATGTGCATTAACAAGAATCTGATTACCAAGCATTCCAATAAGACATCCTAAAATGCCGGCAGTTACTGTAAGCATTAATGTCTCAAGAAGATATTCAATGGCAATAAATTTTCTGTCAGCACCAATAGCTCTTAATGCTCCAGTTTCTTTAGTACGATCCATTGCTGCAATAACAAGTGTATTGTTTACTACTATAAAGCCAGTGCCAATAAGAAGAATAAGGCCAATGTTAAAAATCAGGCGCATCCAATAAACATATTGGGCAGACATACCTGCAGCAGCACGCCAGGAAACTGCAACAACATTATATTCTGATTCTTTGAAATATTTATTTAGTTTCTTTACAAAGCGATTTGGATTTTCACCAGGATTTAACTTGCAGATAATATAATTCCAGGTTGTCTGAGTATTCTCTGTACTCTGAATTTCTTCCAAAACTTCAGGAATTTCGGTAACCTCTGTTTCAAAAGATTCATCTGAATTTCCAAAAACATCATCTTCGCCGAACATTCCATCAATATCATCAAAATCGTCAATTAATACTGAATCATTTTTATCAATATTCAATGGACCTGTAGACATTGATTCAATACCTAAAAGAGAACGAACAGTTTCTGGTTCACATAAAATAATATTATCCTGAAGGTCGTTATGAACCTGATAGTCATAAATTGCAGTAACTACACCACCACGCAACGTATAAGAAGAACCATTACTTGAAATCAACTGAAGTTCACTACCAGGTTTAATTTCTATGCCAGCTTCATCCAAAAGCTGTTTCTGCATTGTTCTATTAATCATTAAGCCTTTCTGATCTGGTTGGTAAGGAACGCCTTCGATAATTTCGATTCCATCCATAATTGAAAGATAATTTGATGAATCAACGCCGAAGAGAACTGCAGGCTTCATAAGACTGTCAAATTTTATAGCAGCCTGTCCAGTTAACTGTGAAACTGTAGATTTAATTTCACTTTGGGATTTTACATAATCATATACATTACTGTAAGGATTAATTCTAGGAAGTTCAGAAAGTTCACCGGTAACTGGAGTTTCATCACCAAAAAGACTCATTGAAAAATCAGTAACAGGTTTTACAACTACATCCCCTGTAAAACTTGAAGAAAATGTTTTTTCAATTCCATTTCCAGTTCCATCAAAAACAGCATTTGCAATTACCATTACAGCAATTGAAAATGCAATAAAGAGAATAATAACAAATGAGCTTTTTCTCGAAATAATGTTTTTGAATGCGAATCGTAAAGTAAACATTAAAAATTCCTGTGAAAATAAAGACGTTTTTAAATTATAATAAAAATCTCTAAAAACTTCAAACCTTTATTAAGCCCATATAAACCAGAGGAACACAGCAGCTGCTGCAGTTGTCAGAATAGTAAATGGTGCACCAATCTTAAGGAAGCCTCCAAAATTAATGGGATGCCCTTCTTTTTTAAGAATACCCATAGCAACAACATTTGCAGAAGCACCGAAAGGTGTAAGATTTCCACCAAGACAGGAACCGATTAAAAGAGCAAACATAAAAAGCTCAGGAGAAACTGTAACACCATTATCAATCTGTGTAATAGTATCTGCCAGCATTTTTGCAACAGGAAGCATGACAATAATATATGGAACATTATCAACAAAGCCTGAAATAACAATAGACATAAAAAGAATAAGAATGAATCCAAGGAATTTACTTCCACCTGTAATTTTTGCAAGGAAAATTGCAAGGTCTTCAAGAAGTCCGATTTCTGAAATAGCTCCTACGACTACGAAAATTCCCATTAAGAAGAAAATTGTTTCCCAGTCAAGTTCTTTAACCAGCTGCCAGACTTCTCTACCTGTCTTTTTTTGAGACACCCAGTACCAGATTATTCCTACGATTCCCAAAGACAAAACATAGAGTCCTGAAATATAACCTGAAAGATTATACTGTTCAGGAACAAAAGAAATTCCTGCCAGACCAAAAATCATTACAAGAAGAAGAATAAACGGAAAATACGAAATTACAGGTTCTTTTTCAACTTCAGCTTTTTCTTTAACACGGCCAAAAATAAAATAGAAGAAAAGACATCCTACAACAAGTCCCACCTGAATGATAAAGAAGATTGATGGTTTACCTGCATAGACAAAAAAGTCATTGAAGTTATAACCAGCATAGCTTGCAAAAATCATACTTGGAGGATCACCTATTAAAGTTGCAGTACCTTCAAGATTCGACATAACAGCAAGGCCAACCAAGAAAGGAACTGGATTAAGCTTAAGCTTTTTTGAAAGTGCCAGTGCAATAGGTGCCATAACAAGAACTGTTGCAACATTTTCTACAAATATAGAAATAATGCCGGTCATGGCTAAAATCAGAATTACAGCAATACCTGTATTAGGCGAAACTGTAACAAGATTATTTGCAATGCGCCCAGGAACCTTTGAATAAATAAAAAGTGCAGCAATGGTCATACTGCCCACATAAATCATAAGAACATTCCAGTTGATAAGGCTGGTAAAAATATGATCAAACAACGCGAAAGGACTCTCATGTGGACTGAATACCTGATTCATGAAGACAAAGCCCAGCACAATAGTAATTAACGCTGCAACTGTTGTAAACCATACCTTTTTATCCTGAAAGATGATTACAAACAGATACATTAAAACAGCAAGTCCAAGTATAATCCACTTAATATACATAAGTTCTCCTAGTTCCTATAAATAAAATGCCCCGAACAGACACTTTATTCAATTATATACTAATTAATTGGCCTTGTTAATCCACTTTTTTCACTAGCTATACATATATAATCATTAAGCAATCACAACCACCCGTCAAACGAGTGGTGTGCTCTTAGCCTATAAGGCTAAGGGTCTCAAGCCGAGACTTAAGTCCCACGCTTTCACATGCGTTCAAGCCTGTTCCTTCTGCCTATGCAAGATTTCAGCGTATAGCCTTTAGACGTTAATCTTACAGTTTCCTCGCTGTATGGTAATGGAATAAATTCATTGTTTTTTAATACCATCAGTGTGCACTCTCTGCCTTGAATCTTCATACAAAAAGTGTAGCACCAGAGTATAGTTGCAAAGTGCCAATTTATGATGGAGTTTTTGTAAACGGTTATGATAGTAATGATTTATTTTCAATTTTAATCTTTTTTTTAATTTCTTTCTTCTTTCCTCTTTCTTCTTTTTCAGTTTCTGCTTTCATATTTTGTTATCCAACTAAAAAGAAAGGTTTCCAATTATCAGGATGTTTTCTTTCCTTTCATAATTCATAGTAGTTATTACAGAAATAAAACTACCAATCATTATACCTATAATATTTTCAAAAAAAGAAGAATTAAAATCCATAATCTATTCCGTTCATACTGTTAAAAAATTCTTTACAGTATTAGCAACATACCAAATCATTACTGGAGGTATGGCATTCCCCAAAGCTCTATATTGGGCTGATTCACTACCAACTAATTCAAATTTCTCAGGAAAAGATTGTATTCTTGCAACTTCTCTAGGAGTGAATCTTCTATATCTATTTTCAAGCATTAAAACAGGATCAGTGCTATTAAGAGAAACTTTTGCCAGATGTGCACCTACAGTATTGCATGGTTTTTCAATATCCTGTGCACGGCCTTTATTCATTTTCTCTCTTTTTTTCATCATACCTTCTACAGCTCTATCGGAAAAAAAATATTTTTCATCAACAGTATTTTCGATTACTTTCTTTAGAGGTTCAAACAAATCTTCATCAATAATTACCTGATTTGGAAATGTAAAATCAATTTTTAAATCTTTTCTAAAACCTACAATAATTACACGTTCTCTTTTCTGCGGTACTCCATAATTGGCTGAATTTAAAACCATATGTTTTACATCATAACCACTATTTTTGAACTCTTCCATAATAAGAGGAAATGCGCTTTTCTGATTGGCTGTTAGTAGACCTTTTACATTCTCTGCAATAAAACATTTTGGTTGTTTATCTTTTAGTATTCTACACATTTCAAAGAAAAGCTTACCACGGTCATCTTTTACACCAAGTCTTTTCGGATTTTGTGCAATAATTGAAAATGACTGACATGGGAAACCACCTGTTAAAATATCAAAATCAGGAAGTTCATTGGAGTTAATTTGTCTTATATCACGGTTATCTGGTTTAATACCAAAATTCTCTTCAAAAATTCTGCAGGCATTATCATCAATATCATTTGCATAAACGATTTCCATGTTATTAGATGCATAATGCTTTCCGAGAAAATCAAAATTTCCGAGTAGTCCAACATCTGTACCACCGCAACCACAAAAAAGTGAAGCAACTTTTAATTTTTCCAT